>NZ_RAWD01000128.1:0-24922 GCF_003612065.1 Corallococcus sp. CA047B | reverse complement strand
CCTCCCCCAGCGTGGACAGCCCCAGCACCGTGAAGGCGCGCACCGCGTCGTCCTCCAGCGACCGCAGCGGCAGCGGCGCGAGCGCCCGCGCGCCCTGCCCCTCCGGCACCACCGCCACCCGTTGGGTGCCGTGCCGCGCCAGCACCCGCGAGGTGAACGCCTCCGAAGCCACCGTCACATGCCCCCGGTAGCCCTGCTCCGCGCAGACCTCCAGCACGCGAGCCCCCAGCTCCGGCTCACCGCCCACCAGGTGCGCGGCCCCCGCGTCGAACCACAGGCCGTCCGGGGCACTGCGCTGGAAGCCCGGACACAGGCCCAGCAGCGACTCCCCCAGCACGCGCAGCGCCTGCGCGTCGTCCTGGGGACGGTAGGGGAAGTGCTTCAGTTCGGGCTCCAGCGCGGTCGCCGCCGTCAGCGTCATCCCCGTCCGCACGCCGACCTTCAGCGCGCGCGTGGACGCGAAGGCCACCCGGCGCTGGCCGCGCACCTCCTCCACCAGCGCGAACGGCTGGCCTGAGAGTCCCGGCGATTCGATGACCTTGCGCTGCACCGGGAAGCGCGTGACGTGCAGATAGCCCCTCCGCATGACGTGCCCTCAGCAGGTGCCCGACGACGGCGGAAGCCCCGGGTGCAGCGAGGGCATGGGCGCGTCGCGGCCGGGGCGCTGGCCCAGGATGCCGCAGCCGTTGCGCACGCTGTCGCCCGGCTCGCGGTAGAAGCCCGGCCCCGCGCTGGCCGCGCCCGCGTCGGCGCCCAGGTCGTCCACGTCCAGCCGGGCCCCGGCCTCCAGCCCCACCTCCGGGTACAGCGCCTGCCAGGGGCTCACGACGCGCATCCCCACGCCGCCCCCCCGGCTGCGCTCCAGCTCCACGGACCAGCCCTGGACGCCCCGGGCCTCCAGCCGCAGCCGCGCCAGCCCATCCGCCGGGGCCTCCGGGGAGGTCAGCAGCAGCACCAGCGTTCCGCCTCGCGCCGCCGCGTCCGCGAGCTTCCGGGCCTCCGGCAGGGACAGCCGCTCCGGACGGCCCGCCGCGCCCACGCCGTGCGTCAGGTCCACCACCACGCACGTGAAGGCGCCGCTGCGCGCGAGCTGCACGGCGGACCACACCCGCTGCGCGAAGAGCCGGGGCCGCACGACGAGCAGCCGCTCCAGGTCCACGCCCAGCGCCGACGCCGCGGGCGGATACAGCTCCCGGGGGCCATCCACCCACGCGCACAGGCGCTGCTCCCGGTGCGCGGACGCCGCCGCGCGCAGGGCCAGGCTGGTGCGCCCCGAAGCCGCCTCGCCGCACAGCTCCACGGAGTGGCCCAGCGGAAGCCCGCCCATGGGCAAGAGCGCGTCCACCGCGTCCACGCCCGTGCGCAGCACCGAGAGCGCGCGCCGGGGCGCGGCCTGGAGCTGACGGATCCGTTCGCGCAGCTCCTCCACCACCCCCAACGCCGACCGTTCCACCGCCGCGCCCATGTCGTCGCCTCCCTCGCACGCGCACCCGGAACCGGTGCGGATGTCCGGCCAGTATGCGAAGCCGTCTGACAGCCGCGCGAGGGGTTTGATGGCCGTTCCAACCTGTCGGGTCGGGTGCTTGCTCGGAGGAAAAAAATGGATCCGCGCGCGTCCTGTTTCGCGGCACCGGACATGGCGGGTCACTTGCTTCCGGCCACAACGAAAAAGGGCCCCGCGTCTTCACGCGAGGCCCTTCGCACGCAACGCGCCCGGGAGGCGCGCGGATCAGCCCGCGACTACCCGGCGCACAGCACCTTCACCTCCACCTTCGTGTCGCCCACGCGCCGCAGGCACGGGCCCAGGAAGAACAGGCGCGCGGAGCGATCATCGCCGGACGGCTCGTAGCGGATGTCGCCGTTGGCCACCGTGCACGTCTGCACCGAGGCATCCGCGCGCGTCACGTACACCACCGCCAGCCGCGGATCCGGCAGGTTCACCACGTCCACGCTCTGCGCCACCGTGGCCAGCTCCGCGATGTCCACCAGCGTCTGCTGGTAGTTGCTCTTGCAGATGGAATCCAGGTTCGCCCGCGTCGAGTCGAACGCCTGCGCCAGGGCGCTCTGCCGGTAGCCGGGCCCGTAGGACGTCGGACAGTCGACGTTGCGCACGTAGGTCTTCCCGCCCGACACCTCCGTCACCGCCTCCGCGCGCTTGTCCGTCAGCGACACCGGCCCGATGGTCGCCCACAGCACCTCACGCGACGCGCCCCGCCCGTCGTGCAGGTTCTGGAAGATCCGGTAGTACTCCTCCACCGACGTGAGCTTGTCCGCCTGGGCGCTGCACGCGTCCACGGCCGGATCCTGCCCCAGCGCCACCGGCGGCGGCCGCACCGTGGAGCTGCAGTCCTCCTCGTCCGACACCACCACCACCAGCAGGCGCGCGCCGTCCCGCAGGAAGCCGGCGTTGCCACCTTCCTCCAGGGCCTGCCGGGTCAGGGGCGAGTCGACCGCCAGCCGCACGGCCTCGAAGGGCGTCTCCTGCCCGCTGCCCTGGGTGCCCTGCGCCACCAGCCGCTGGAACTTGTCCAGGAGCAGCGGATCCGAGCTGTCGATGAAGCGCTCGGCGGTGGGCTGCCCGGCCTCGTCCTTCACCGGCTGCAGGCGCCCCTCCTGATCCGGGTACGAGCGGATGTTGTCCGCCCCGTCCCCCACGGTGAGCCGCTGGTACACGGAGGTGGTGATGACCCCCACGCGGAACTCCTGCGCCACGCCGCTGCCCGCCTTGAACGCGGCCAGGAAGGCAGGCAGCTCCGTGGCGATGCCCTGCTGCTCCTCCAGCATGGAGCTGGAGTTGTCGATGACGAAGAGGATGTCCGTCTTCTGCGGCGCGACCACGGGAGGGGTTGCCTCGCAGGCCTCCGGCACCGTGGAACCCGCGTCGTCAACGGGCGAGTGACAGCCGACCGCCAGGAGCGCGGACAGCGTCATCAGGTGGGCACAGGTGTGGATCTTCACGTCGGCCTCCAGTGCGGCAGAGAGGGGGCAAGCATGCCCCACCCCCCCTTCGGACGCGAGACTTCTGGGCCGTTAAAAGAGGAGCGTCGTACAGCCGACGAGGCACGGAAATAACGCACATCACGTTTGCCATGTCCGGTTTGGTTGTTACGTTGGTTCATCCGTCGCAGAAATCAACCGGATGGTTCACCGGCCCGGCCGCTTGCTGACCGGGTTCAAGCAAGGAAGAGGCCGAACTCCATGTCTGACGAGAAGAAGAAGGGCACCGCGGCCAGCGCCATGCCCACCGCGATGGCCCCTCCGGGGCTCATCAACAAGGAAGACATCCCGCAGGTGCTGCCCATCCTGCCGCTGCGCAACAGCGTGTTCTTCCCCGGGGGCGTGCTGCCCCTGGCCGTCGGCCGCCAGAAGACGATCGCGCTGATCAAGGACGCCGTTCGCGATGATCAGGTCATCGGCGTCGTCACCCAGCGCCGCGCCGAGGAAGAAGATCCGGGCGCGTCCGACCTGTACACGATGGGCACCGTCGCCCGCATCGTGAAGCTCTTGAAGATGGGCGAGGACAACTATTCGCTCGTGGTCCAGGGCCTCGCGCGCTTCCGCGTGATGGAGCTGGTGCAGGAAGCGCCCTACCTCAAGGCCCGCGTCGACGCCGTGGAGGACAAGACCTCCTCCGAGAACGTCGAAGTGGAGGCCCTGGGCATCAACCTGAAGAAGCTGGCGCGCGAGGTCATCGAGCTGATGCCCGAGCTGCCCGCCGCCGCCACGGAGCTGGTGGAGAGCATCACGCACCCGGGCCACCTGGCGGACCTCATCGCCGCGAACGTGGACGTGCCCATCGAGGAGAAGCAGGCCGTGCTGGAGACGGTCGACCTCAAGGCGCGCATGAAGCTCGTGCTGGAGCTGCTCAACCGCAAGCGCGAGATCCTCAAGCTCTCCAACAAGATCGACTCCGCCGTGAAGGGCGAGATGTCGAAGACCCAGCGCGAGTACTACCTGCGCCAGCAGTTGAAGGCGATCAAGGAAGAGCTCGGCGAGATGGGCGAGGAGGAGGAGGAGCTGGACGAACTCCAGGAGCGCCTGAAGAAGGCCGCCCTCCCCCCGGAAGTGGAGAAGGTCGCCCAGAAGGAGCTCAACCGCCTGAAGACGATTCCGGCGGCCTCCAGCGAGTACACGGTCGCGCGCACCTACCTGGATTGGATCGCGGACCTGCCGTGGTCGAAGATCAGCGAGGACAACCTCGACATCGAGAACGCGCGCCAGCAGCTGGACAAGGATCACTTCGGCATCAAGAAGGTGAAGAAGCGCATCCTGGAGTACCTGGCCGTGCGCAAGCTGAAGAACGACATGCGCGGGCCCATCCTGTGCCTCGTCGGTCCCCCGGGCGTCGGCAAGACGTCGCTGGGCCAGAGCGTGGCGAAGGCCACCGGCCGCAAGTTCGTGCGCCTGTCCCTGGGCGGCGTGCGTGACGAGGCGGAGATCCGTGGCCACCGGCGCACCTACGTGGGCGCGCTGCCGGGCCGCTTCATCCAGAGCATGAAGAAGGCCGGGACGAAGAACCCGGTCATGATGCTGGATGAGATCGACAAGCTGGGCGCGGACTTCCGCGGCGACCCGAGCGCGGCGCTGCTGGAGGTGCTGGACCCGGAGCAGAACAGCACGTTCAGCGACCACTACCTGGATGTGGCGTTCGACCTGTCGAAGGTCATGTTCGTCGCCACGGCGAACCAGCTGGATCCCATCCCCGGTCCGTTGCGCGACCGCATGGAGATCATCGAGCTGACGGGCTACACGTTCGAGGAGAAGCAGGCCATCGCCCGCATCCACCTCGTGCCCAAGCAGCTGCGTGAGCACGGCCTGTCGGGGGATCACATCGAGATCCTGGATGACGCGCTGCTCATCCTGACGACCTCGTACACGCGTGAAGCCGGCGTGCGTAACCTGGAGCGCCGCATCGCGGACATCTGCCGCGCGGTGGCGGTGGAAGTGGCCGGGGGCAAGCTGGACAAGCAGACCATTGGCGCGGAGCGCGTGAAGGAGATCCTCGGGCCCGAGATGTTCTACTCGGAGGTCGCGGAGCGCACGGAGGTTCCCGGTGTGGCGACGGGCCTCGCGTGGACCGCGGCGGGCGGCGACCTGCTCTTCATCGAAGCGACCAAGATGGCGGGCAAGGGCGGCATGACGCTCACCGGCCAGCTGGGCGACGTGATGAAGGAGAGCGCGTCCACGGCGCTGAGCTACCTGCGCAGCAAGGCGGAGCTGCTCGGCATCAACCCGAACTTCCTCGAGAAGACGGACCTGCACCTGCACTTCCCCGCGGGCTCCATCCCCAAGGATGGTCCTTCCGCTGGCGTCACCATCCTCACCGCGCTCACCAGCCTGTTGACGGGCATCCGGGTGCGGCACGACACGGCGATGACGGGCGAGGCCACGCTGCGCGGCCTGGTCCTGCCGGTGGGTGGTATCAAGGAGAAGGTCCTGGCGGCGCACCGCGCGGGCATCAAGCGCGTCATCCTGCCGGAGCGTTGCCGCAAGGACCTGATCGACGTGCCGGATCAGGCGAGGAACGAGCTGGAGTTCATCTTCGCCACGCACATGGATGAGGTCCTCAAGGCCGCGCTGGAGACCTCGCCGTTCAAGGAGGGCGCCGCGCTGCCCGCCGCCACCGCGGAGACGCCTCCCGCGGAAGTCCGGGCGTAACGGTCCTCACGAAGTCCTGAAGTGACGCGGGCAGGTTCCCTTCTTCGGGAACCTGCCCGTTGTCTTTGCGGGCCACGTCCCCTGCCCTGCGTCAGGCGGGGTTGAGCACGAGGGGCAACGTGGCGGGCCCACGCACCAGGAGCGTGCGGTGCCACGTCATGGGCTCCGGGCCGGACTCCAGGTGGCTGAAGGCGTCCAGCAGGGCCTCCAGGGCCAGCCGTCCTTCCATCCGCGCCAGCTGCGCGCCCAGGCAGAAGTGGATGCCATGGCCGAAGGGCAGGTTCTGGGGGCCGGGGCGGGACAGGTTGAAGCGGTCGCCGTCCGGGAAGTGCGCTTCGTCGCGCGTGGCGGAGCCCAGGAGCACCAGCACCGAGGCGCCCTTGGGCAATTTCACGCCGCCCACCTCCACGTCCTCGGTGGTGAGGCGCGGCGCGGCCTGGAGGGGCGGCTCGTAGCGCAGCACCTCCTCCAGGAAGGCGGGGATGCGCGAGCGGTCCGCCCGGAGCTGGGCCCACACCTCCGGGTGCTCCCGCAGCACGACGAGCGACGAGCCCAAGAGGTGCACCACCGTCTCGATGCCGCCCACCAGCAGCAGCACCATGAAGGCGATGAGCTCATCCTTCGTCAGGGCCTCGCCTTCCACGCGGGCCTGTCGCAGCTCGCCGAGCAGGTCGGTGCCAGCGGGCTCCCGCGCCCGGGCGTCCAGCACGTCCCCGAACCAGGCGCGCACCTCCGCCACCGCGTCGCGGGCGCGCTGCTTGCGCTCCTCCTCCTCTGGACGGACGGTGCTGACGCCGCCGGTCAGGAGGTCCGCCCAGTGCTTCAGGCGCGGGGAGTGCTGGGGGTCCAGGCCCAGCAGTTCGCTGATGACGGCGGCCGGGATGCGCAGGGCGAAGGGCTGCATCATGTCCACCGGGCGGCCGCGGGGCAGGTCCGCCACCGCCTGCCGGCACAGCTCCCGCACCCGGGGCTCCAGCCGGGCCATGGCCGCCGCGCCGAAGGCCTTCTGCACCAGCACCCGCAGGCGGCCGTGGTGGGGCGGATCCATCACCAGCATGGAGTCCGCGAAGGGATTGCCCCCCAGCCATGGCGGGTTGGTGACGTTGCGGAAGCCCTGCGAGGAGAAGCGCTGGGGGTCCTTCAAGACGCGCAGCACGTCGTCATGACGCGACACCGCCCACATCCCGCCCGGGTCCACCTGACACACGGGCGTCTCACGGCGCATGCGGGCATAGGTGGGATAGGGATTGGCTCTCACTTCGGGCGACAAGAGGTTGAAGCGCTCGCTCATGGTGGGTCATACGCAAGCAGCACGTCGGACTGGCACTCAAGTGGGGCCCTGCACGGGGCACCCACCACGGACAAAGGGAGCGCACCATGAAGTACGCCAACCTGGGTCACACGGGCCTGCGGGTCTCCCGCATCTGCCTGGGCTGCATGAGCTACGGCACGCCGAAGTGGCGCCCGTGGGTGTTGGACGAGGAAGCAGCGCAGCCCTTCTTCCGCCGCGCGGTGGAGCTGGGCGTCACCTTCTTCGACACCGCGAACATGTACTCGGACGGCGTCAGCGAGGAGGTGACGGGCCGCGCGCTGCGCCGCTACGCGAAGATGGATGAAGTGGTGCTGGCGACGAAGGTCTACTTCCCCACCGGCAGCGGGCAGAACGAGCGCGGCCTGTCGCGCAAGAACATCACCCAGGCATGCGAGGCGAGCCTCAAGCGGCTGGGGGTGGAGACCATCGACCTGTATCAAATCCACCGGATGGATCCGAACACGCCCATCGAGGAGACGCTGTCCGCGCTGGATCAGCTCGTGCGCCAGGGCAAGGTGCGCTACCTGGGCGCCAGCTCCTCCTACGCGTGGCAGTTCGCGCGCGCGCTGGGGGTCTCCGAGCGCAACGGCTGGGCGAAGTTCGTGTCCATGCAGGACCACTACAACCTCGTGTACCGCGAGGAGGAGCGGGAGATGCTCCCCCTGTGCGAGGCGGAGGGCATTGGCGTCATCCCCTGGTCGCCGCTGGCCCGGGGGCTTCTCACCGGTTCGCGCAAGTCGCTGGATGACCGCGAGGCCACGACGCGCGCGGGCTCCGACACGCTGTCACCGGTGCTCTACAACCAGGCCGGGGACTGGGACGTGGTGGAGGCGGTGAAGAAGGTGGCCGAGGCGCGCAAGGCCCCGCCCGCGCAGGTGGCCCTGGCGTGGCTGTTGTCCAAGCCCGTCGTCACCGCGCCCATCATCGGCGCGACGAAGCCGGAGCACCTGGAGGACGCGGTGAAGGCGGTGACCCTCAAGCTGGCGCCCGAGGAGATCAAGGCGCTGGAGGCCCCCTACAAGCCCCACGAGGTGCGCGGGATGTAGGGCGCCCTGCACGAAGAAGGTGGCCGCGCCCGTTCAGTCTTCCTTCGCGAGCGTGTCCACCTTCTTCTCCAGCGGCGCCAGCTCCTCGAAGAACGAATCCATCGAGTGCGCAGGGGCCAGCCGCAGCGAGGGCGGCAGCAGTGAGCGGGGGAACTCCAGCGCGTCGCTGAAGTCCTCGTTGCCCAGCAGCTTCGGCACGTTGGACAGCACCAGCACGCCCACCGACGCGATCGCGAGCCCGCGCGCCACGCGCTTGCCGCTCCACCGCGTCACGTAGCGCAGGTGCCAGTACAGCCCCCACCCCACCAGGGCCAGGACGGCCAGCGTCCGCACGAAGCCCAGCCACGCGCCCAGCGAGAAGCTGAAGCTCAAGAGCGCGAACAGCGGCGGCGCGAGCGCGAAGCCCATCAGCACCATCCCGCCGATGGTGGCGTGCGCCCGGAAGTAGAAGCTCCGGCGCGCGATGCGGCTGGCCAGCGACCAGCCCCCCGCCCACAGCAGCGTCAGGCCCAGGGGCAGCACGCTGGAGAGCAGCAGGTCCCCCCAGTCCGTCTTCTGGAACTGGGTCAGCCGCTCGGAGATGAAGGACGTGGCGACCAGCGCCTGCATCGTCAGCGCGAAGGCCCGGGGGCGCTCGAAGAGACGCTCGCGCGCGTCGGCCGGGGCCTCGTTGACGACGGTGTCCTCCACCGCGAAGCCACGCGGACGGAAGCGCAACACCGTGTCCCCCACGGACACGCGCACGTCCGACGTGAGCACCAGCTCCTGGATGCGAGCCCAGGGCGTCACGCTGAAGGTGCCGTTCACGCTGCCCACGTCGCGCAGCACCACCGCGCCGTCCTCGCGCCGCTCCAGGCGCAGGTGCTCGGCGGAGACCTTGGGGTCGTCCAGGATGACGTCGTTGCCGTAGCCGCGCCCCACCGTCACGGGCCACTTCTCCAGCCGGTGGCGGGCCTGGACGGCGTCGCCTTCCAACACCTCCAGGAAGATCACTTCGTCCACGACAGACCCTCCAGGTAGCGGCGCGCCAGCTTGCGCGCGTTCTCCGCGGAGAAGCCGCCCAGCGTGAGGCTGGTGTCCACCCCGTGCGTGGAGGCGTTCAGCGTGGCCCCGCGCAGCACCAGATCATAGAGGCCCGGGAAGCGGCGGTAGGCGCGCAGGCAGAGGGCGGCTCTCACCGTGAGGCCCTTCACGTCCACGAACTCCGATGTGCAGCGGAAGTTGGTGACGTCCTCGCGCGTGGCGGACACCGGATCCGGATCCTGGGAGAAGAGCGTGCTGTAGAGCGCGGAGAAGCGCATCGCGCCCAGCTTCTGGCTCGTGACGTGCTGGTGCAGGTAGGACACGACGCCCGTGCGGTGGCTGGAGGACAGGAAGATGTCCTCCTCGGAGGAGCACTGGTAGCTCGTCACCGTGTAGGGCGTCTCCGGATCATGCGGCGTGTCGCCCCAGCACTTGAGGAAGGGACTCCAGCGGCCCGGGACGCGGTACTCGCCCAGCGTCTGCTTGGGCAGCTCCGTGGCCATCAGCCGGTCGGTGATGCGCTGCTGGTTGGCCAGCAACTGCTCGCGCACGGACGCCAGCAGCGCGGCCGCGTCCGGCGGGGCCGGCAGCTCCAGGGTGCGATCCAACAACTGCCGCGCCCGCGCCACCGGCACCAGGAAGCCCACCTGGTTGCCCATGGTGGCCACGTTGACGCCCACCACGCCGCCCTCGCCGCTCAGCGTGGGCCCGCCGCTCATGCCGGGGTTGATGGCGCCGGAGAAGTGCACGCGCTCGTAGAGGGCGTCGCGCACCAGCCCGTTGTACGTGCCCTCCACGATGGTGGTGCCCAGGTCGCGCGGGTTGCCCATGGCGAACAGGCGCGTGCCCTGCGGCGGTTCGCGATCCTCCAGCCGGAAGAAGTCCGCGACAGGGGCCTCCACCTGGATGACCGCGAGGTCGCTGGCCACGTCCACGGAGAGCAGGCGCACCGGCACCGTCGCGTCGCCCCGGTCCAGCTCCGCGGTGTAGTCCTCCGGGTGGAGCACCACGTCGGAGACCACGTGGTAGTTCGTGAGGGCGTGGCCCTTCTCGCTCACGAAGAACGCGGAGCCGATGGAGGACTTGGTGCCGGAGCGGCGCTCGATGATGCGCACCTGCGCGACGCGGCCCTGGATGCGGCGGAACAAGTCATGGGTGGCGGGCGGCAGCGAGGCCACCGGGAGCGGCGGCACCACCGCGTCCACGACGCCGGCATCCGGTATCGGTACCGGAACGGTCGGCGGGCCGGGGGGCGTCAGGGGCCCCTGCGCGAGCACGGCGACAAGGAGGAGGGAGAACATGGGCGCGGCACCGTATCCCAGCGCGAGCCGCACCGGGGATGCGTCGCACCGCCTACGTGGAAGCGGGCCCCTCCCCCTGCCGCCGGCGCCGCCAGGCCGCATAGGAGACGAGCAGCGCCCCGGCCAGGGCGCCCGCCAGCGCCCCGGCGAGCCGCTTGGAGATGACGCCCGTCACCGGGGCGTCCATCCGGAAGGTCTCCAGCGAGGCGCGCACCCGGGGGGCCATGGCATCCCAGCGGGCGGCGGGCGCGCTGACCGTGACGACGGCGTGGCGCCCCTCCGACGCGAGCCCCGTCACCAGCACCGTGCGCACCTGCCCGGCCTCGCGCAGCGTGCCCAGCACCTCCACCCGGGGCACCGGCCCGCCCACCCGGTCCACCCGCTCCGGCGTCAGCGCCACGCCCAATTCCCGCTGGAAGTGCTGGACCACGGCGGTGGAGAACGCATCGCGCTCCGAGGGGCTGGCGGAGAAGCCTCCGTCCACCACCGCGATGAGGAACGTGGCCGCGTCCGGGCCTTCTCCATCCGCCAGCGCCGCGGACAGCCCGCGCGTGCGCGCCGCGTCCTCCGACACCGCGCCCGCGTGTGAGCCGGCGTAGCGCTCCCAGCGCGTCATCCGGAACGTATCCGGCGGCCGGAAGCTGTAGCCGTCCCGCCGCAGCTCCGTGCCCAGCGCACCGGACAGCGACAGCCAGACACCGGTGAGGACGGGCAGGAGCATGCCTCTCACGATAGCGCGCCCGCGCCACACGGGCGACCACGCCAGCCCCGGACCTCCGAGCCCCAACGAAATCCGGCGCGGAAAAGGCACTGCTACGTCGCATGCGTCGAATATTCCGTACGCAATTATTACAATTTATTCCATGTAACCATTTCGGTCACGAGATTGTGCCTATCCGGCCTGATCTGTTTTGTCTTGACCAAGCAAGGCTTCAAACGTAACTGTCCGGCCGGGGAATGCTTTTGGGGAAGTCCTTGCGGATGACGTCTTCACGGGCGTCGTTCCGGATTGGGGGATGCTCGGATGAGAGGGACGGACACGGCTGTGTCTCGCTGGCCTTTGACCGCCGCTCAGCGCGGTGTCTGGGTTGCCCAGCAGCTGGATCCCACCAATCCCCGCTACAACTGTGGCGCCCACCTTGAGATCCACGGACCGGTGGATGTATCGCTTCTGATGCAGGCGGTCCGTGAGACTGTCTGGGAAAGCGAAACCCTACGGGTTTGTTTCATCGAGGACGCGGACGGCCCCTGGCAGGTGCCGGTCTCCCTTGAGAACGTGGCCGTGGACGTGGTGGACGTGAGCGGCGACGCCGACCCGCGACAGGCCGCCGAGTCGTGGATGCGATCCGACCTGTCGCGTCCGGTGGACCTGCGAAAGGGGCCCCTCTTCCACCACGCGCTGTTCCAGGCGGGCCCGGAGCGGTCCTTCTTCTACGTCCGCTACCACCACATCCTGATGGACGGCTTCGGCCAGACGCTCTACTGGCGCCGGGTGGCCCAGCGCTACTCCGCGCTCGTGGGGCAGCCGGAGGCGGAGCTGCCTGTGTTCGCCCCGCTGGCCACGCTCCTGGAGGAGGACGCCGCGTACGCCGCTTCGCCGCAGGCAGGACGCGACGCGGGCTACTGGCGCGAAGCGTTCGCCTCCCCGCCGGAGCCGGCCCGCCTGACGGCGACGCCCGCGACCCTGGCCTCGCGGGGGCTGCTGCGCCGGACCACGCACCTGTCCCCGGAGGCCCTGGAGTCGCTGCGCTCGGCGGCCCGGCGGGAACAGACGCGCTGGTCGGTCATCGTCATCGCGGCGACGGCGGCCTACCTGCATCGGATGACCGGCGCGGAGGACGTGGTGCTCGCCCTGCCCGTCTCCAGCCGCCTGACGCCCGCCTCGCGCGCCACGCCGTGCATGCTGGCCAACGAGTTGCCCCTGCGCCTGACGATGCCCCCGGGCTCCAGCCTCCAGTCGCTGGTGAAGCAGGTGTCCTCGCAGGTGGGACGGCTGCTCGTGCACCAGCGGCACCGGGGCGAGGAGCTGCAGCATTCCCTGCGCCTGAAGGGCCACGAGGGCAGCGCGAACGGGCCGGTGGTCAACGTCGTCTCCTTCGACCACGCGGTGCGCTTTGGCGAGCACCCCACCACCGCGCACTACCTCTCCTCCGGGCCGGTGAAGGACCTGCTGCTGGGGTTCTACGGGCGCTCGGATGGCTCCGACCTCCAGCTCTATCTGGACGCGAACCCGGACCTGTACAGCGCGGACGACATCGCGGGGCACCAGCGCCGCTTCCTGTCCTTCCTGGAGCGCTTCACCCGGGCGGAGCCAGAGCTGCCCGTGGACCGGCTGGAGCTGCTCCTGGACGGCGAGCGCCAGCACCTGCTGGAGGGGCTCAACGCCACCTCGCGGCCCCATGACCTGTCCGGGACCCTGCACGAGCTCATCGACGCGCAGATCCGCCGCACCCCCGACGCCATCGCCGCCGCCGTCGCGGGCGGCGCGCTGACGTACCGGGAGCTGGGGGCCCGGGCGGACCGGCTGGCGGCGCACCTGCGCGAGCGCGGCGTCCGGGCGGGCCAGCACGTGGGCGTGTTCGAGGAGCGCTCGCTGGAGCTGGTGGTGGGCCTGCTGGCCATCCTCAAGGCGGGCGCGGCCTATCTGCCGTTGGATCCGGAGCTTCCCCGCGCCCGGCTGGAGTTCCAGATGGCGGACGCGGGCCTGCGCACCGTCCTCACGCGCGCCTCGCTGGCCTCGCGACTGGAGGGCCTGGGCGTGGAGGCGCTGGCCCTGGACACGCTGCTGCCCACGCTGCCGCAGGTGTCCACCCCGCGGCCCCGGACCGCGGGCCCGGAGGACGCGGCGTACGTCATCTACACGTCCGGCTCCACCGGGCGGCCCAAGGGCGTCGCGGTGCCGCACCGGGGCGTCGTCAACCGGCTGCTGTGGATGCAGGACACCTACGGCCTGGGTCCGGACGACACGGTGTTGCAGAAGACGCCGTTCACCTTCGATGTGTCGGTGTGGGAGTTCTTCTGGCCGCTGCTCGTCGGCAGCCGGCTGTTCCTCGCCGCGCCCGGGGGCCACAAGGATCCGCGCTACCTGGCGAGGACGATCCGCGACGAGGCCGTCACCACCCTGCACTTCGTCCCGCCCATGCTGGACCTGTTCCTCGCGGAACCCGAGGCCGCCACCGCCACGGGCCTGCGCCGGGTGATGTGCAGCGGCGAAGCGCTGCGCCCGGAGACGGTGCGCGCCTTCTTCGACACCTTCCCGCGCGAGGCCCACGGCATCGGCCTGCACAACCTCTACGGCCCCACCGAGGCCTCCATCGACGTGACGGCCTGGGCGTGCGCCCCGGAGGACGCGTCGGGGCCCATCCCCATCGGGCGGCCGGTGGACAACACGGCCATCTACCTGCTCGACCGCACGGGACAGCCCACCCCGCCCGGCGTGCCGGGGGAGCTGCACATCGGCGGCGTCCAGGTGGCGCTGGGCTACGTCAACCGCCCGGACCTCACGCGCGAGCGCTTCATCCCCGACCCCTTCTCCCAGCGGTCCGGGGCCCGGATGTACCGGACCGGAGATCTGGCCCGCCACCGTCCGGACGGCGCCATCGAGTTCCTGGGCCGGCTGGATCATCAGGTGAAGCTGCGCGGCTTCCGCATCGAACTGGGAGAGATTGAATCCGTGCTGCTCGCGCACCCCGCGCTGGAGCAGGCGGTGGTCACGCCTTGGGAGCGCACCCGCGCGGATCGCCGGCTCGTGGCGTACGTGGTGGCGAAGCCGGGCCTCCCCGCGCCCACGCCGCGCGAGCTGACGGAGTACACCGCCCAGCGGCTGCCCGAGTACATGGTGCCCGCACACCTGCTGGTGCTGGACGCCCTGCCCCTGTCGTCCAACGGCAAGGTCGACCGGCGCGCCCTGCCCGCCCCCACGCTGGAGTCCACCGGCCCCGCGGAGGCGCCCTCCACGCCGCACGAGGTGAGCCTGCACGCCGTCTGGAAGCAGGTGCTGGGGCGCGAGCACCTGGGCCTGGATGATTCGTTCTTCGCGCTGGGCGGCGACTCCATGCTCAGCATCCGCGTGCGCGCGGCGCTGGAGAAGCAGGGCCTGACGTTCCACGTCCAGGATCTGTTCCGCCATCCCACCCTGCGCGATCTGGCCAGGCACCTGCACCCGCTGGATGGCACCGGCCACCGGCGCGAGCACGCCGACCCCTTCGCCCTGCTGCGCGACACAGACCGGGCGCGACTGCCCGCAGGCCTGGAGGACGCCTACCCGCTGAGCGCGATGCAGGCCGGCATGCTCTTCCATGCCGAGTTCGACGACTCGACGTCCGTCTACCGCGTGGTGACGAGCCTCCACGTGGGCGCCCGCTTCGACGAAGCGGCCCTGCGCGGCGCGCTGACGGACACGTTCCGCCGGCACCCCGCGCTGCGCAGCTCGTTCGATCTGTCCTCGTATTCGGAGCCGCTCCAACTGGTGCATCCGGAGGTGTCGGTGCCCCTCCACGTCGAGGGGGACTGGAGCGCTCTGGACGCGGACGCCGTGCGCGCGACGCTCCAGGCGTGGATGGACCGGGAGAAGTTCCGCCGCTTCGATCCCGCCTCACCGCCCCTGCTCGCGTTCACCGTGCACCTGCGCGGCGCGGAGTCCTTCCAACTCTCCGTGGTGGAGCACCACGTGGTGCTGGACGGATGGAGCGACGGGGCGATGCTGGAGGAGATCGTCACCCGCTATCGCGCCCGTCTGGCCAGCGAGGAGCTGTGGCTGCCGGCGGTGGCGTCGCGCTACCGCGACTTCGTGGCGGAGGAGCGCCGCGTGGTCGCGAGTCCCGAGTCCCGCCGCTTCTGGACGGAGCTGCTGCGAGGCGCGGAACCCACCCCGCTGCCCCGCCGTCCCACGGCTCCGGGCGAGGTGCGTCCGCCCCGGCACCAGCCCCATGAAGTCCCGCTGTCCCCCCAGCTCGCGGAGCGGCTGCGGCTGCGCGCGGTGGAGGAGGCCCTGCCGCTCAAGTCGCTGCTCGCCGCGGCGCACGTGGCGGTGCTGCGGCGCGTGTGCGGCGCGGACGAGGTCGTCACCGGCGTGGTGTCCAACGGCCGCTTGGAAGAGGAAGGCGGCGACGAGGTCATCGGCGTGTTCCTCAACACGCTCCCGCTGCGGGTCGACACGCGCACGGGCACGCTGCGCGACGCGGCCCACGCCATCTTCGCCCACGAGCGCGAGGCCACGCCGCACCGCCGCTACCCGTTCATGCAGGTGCAGCGGGACCTGGGCAACGCGCTGCCCCTGGACAGCTACGTCAACTTCATGGACTTCCGGAGGCAGTGGAAGGTCACCGGCCCCACGGGCGCGCTCATCCTGGACGGCGTGGGCGTGGCGGAGACGAACTACCCGCTCGCGGTGAACTTCCTCTACGACCCGGTGCAGGGCGGCCTGCGCCTGTGGCTGGACTGCGACATGGCCGCGCTGGACGCCGACTTCTGCGAGCGGCTCACCGGCTACTACCGCCGCGCGCTGGAGGCCGTCGCCGCCACCCCGCATGCCCGCTTCTCCGACGTGACGCTCGTGGACGCGGCGGAGCGCGAGCGCGTGGCACGCTGGAACGACACGGCGGTGCCCTACGACCGCGAGCTCACCGTCCACGCGCTCATCGAGCATCAGGCCCGCACGGCGGGAGACCGGGTGGCGCTCGTCCACCGCGACGTCACGGTGCGGTACTCGGAATTGGATGCGCGGGCCCAACGATTGGCGGCCCTGCTGCACGCGAAGGGGGTGCGTCGCGGCGACCGGGTGGGCGTGAGCCTTCCGCGCGGGCCCCAGCTCGTCATCGCGCTGGTCGCGGTGATGAAGGCGGGCGCCGCGTACGTTCCGCTGGATCCGGGCTACCCCCAGAACCGCCTGGAGTACATCGCCTCCGACGCGGACCTGGACGCGCTCATCACCTGGCCCGAAGGCCCCACCGGACTGCCCGCTCGCGTGGTGGTGCACGTGGATGCGGGGGAGGCAGGCGCGGGGCCCGCGAAGGAGTGGAAGGCGGGCGCGGACGGCCACGACGCGGCCTATGTGCTCTACACCTCCGGCTCCACGGGCCGACCCAAGGGCACGGGGGTGCGCCACCACAACGTGGTGAACTTCTTCCTGGGCATGGACGCGCGCATCGGCTGCGGGCCCGACGACGTCGTGCTCGCGCTCACGAGCATGTCCTTCGACATCTCCGTGCTGGAGCTGCTCTGGCCGCTCACCCACGGCGCGCGGGTGGTCATCGCCAGCGAGGGCCTGGTGAACAACCTGGTGCGCGCGCCCGGCTCGGACGACGCGGAAGGCCAGTACGCCTTCGCGGAGCTGTGCCGCCGCCATGGCGTGACGCTCACCCAGAGCACGCCGTCCTTCCTGGCCGCCGTGGCCGCGGAGCCCGCCGCACTGGATTCACTGGCCGGCGCGCGCGCGGTACTCGTCGGAGGGGAAATCCTTCCGGCGGGGTTGGTGGAGCGCGTGCGCGCGCGGCTGCCCGGGGTGAAGCTGTTCAACATGTACGGCCCCACCGAGACGACGGTGTGGTCCACCGTGCATGAGGTGGACGTGGAGCAGGACCCGCGCCAGGGCGTCATCCCCATTGGCCGGCCCATCGCGAACACGGACGTCCTGGTGCTGGATGCCGCGCTCGAACCCATGCCCATCGGCGTCGCGGGCGAGCTGTGGATTGGCGGCGAGGGCGTCAGCCTGGGCTACCTGAACCGCCCGGAGCTGACGGGCGAGCGCTTCGTGCCGCACCCCACGCGGCCGGGGCGCATGTACCGCACCGGGGACCGCGCGCGCTGGCGTGCGGACGGCGTGCTGGAGTTCCTGGGGCGCGTGGACCGGCAGGTGAAGATCCGCGGGCACCGCATCGAACCCGATGAGGTGGAGGGCGTGCTGTCGCGCCATCCGCAGGTGGCCTCCGTCGCCGTCGTCGCGGTGGCTCGCGCCAACGGATCCGCGGAGCTGGTCGCCTTCGTCGCACCGGGCCAGGGGCTGATGGACCGGGGCGCGGAGGACGCGCACGTGCGGCGCTGGGGTGAGGTCTGGGACGGCGCGTACACCGACCCGGAGACGGGCGCGCGCGGCACCGACCTGGACCGCGACTTCTCCGGATGGCTCAGCAGCTACACCGGCGAACCCATTCCCCCGGCCCAGATGCGCGAGTGGCTGGGCCACACCGTGGAGCGCGTCACCGCCCTGCGCCCGCGCACCCTGGTGGACGTGGGCGTCGGCGTGGGTCTGGTGCTCCGCCACCTGGCGCCCCACGTCGAGCGCTACCTGGGCCTGGACGTGTCGCCCGCCGCCCTGCGCACCGCCGCCGCGTCGCTGGGAAGCGGCCCCCTGCCCGCGCACGTCACGCTCGTGCACGGCGACGCGGGCCACCTGTCCACGCTGCCCGGGAACGCCGGCCACACGGTGGTCATCAACTCCGTCATCCAATACTTCCCGGGCACGGAGTACCTGACGCGCGTGCTGGACGAAGCGACGCGCGTGGCCGGCACCAGCGGCTCCGTGTTCGTCGGCGACGTCCGGGACCTGGAGCTGCTGGAGGCCTTCCACGCGTCCGTGCAGTTGCACAAGGCGCCCGCGCTGATGCCCGCGAGGGACCTGGCCGCGGCGGTGGCCCGGCAGGTGACCGCCGAGCGCGAGCTGTGCCTGGCCCCGTCCTTCTTCCGCGAACACGCCGCGCGCGCCGGACAACCCGTGCGCCTGGAGCTCAAGCGCGGCCACGCCGTGAACGAGCTCACCTGCTTCCGCTACGACGTGACGCTCGGGGGCGACGCACCGGCACCGGTGACGGACACGGTCGGCTGGGACACGCTCAGTGGGGACGCGGCGCTCGAAAAGAAGCTGGAGGCACCGCGCGGCGCCGGAGCGTTCGCGGTCACCGGCATCCCCAACCGGCGGCTCGTGCGTCCGCTGGCGCTGGTGCGACTGCTGCGCGACGCGGCGCCCGGGCAGACGGCCTGGGACGTGGAGCGCGCGCTCTGGGACGCGGATGAGGACGCCGCCGTGGATCCGGAGGACGTGGTGGCCCTGGCCAATCGCCATGGCCACACGGTGCGGCTGTACACCCCCGCGTCCGGACGCGCGGGCTCGTTCGACGCCGTCTTCGAAGCGAAGGAGCAGACGCGATGAGTGACGCCCCCTCCCGCGCGGCGAACGCGCCGCTCATGTCCACCTCCGTGTCCGGGCTGCGCACCGCGCTGGGCACCTTCGCCCGCGAGCACCTTCCGGAGGTGATGGTCCCCACGCGCTTCGTCATCCTGGACACGCTGCCCAAGCTGCCCAACGGCAAGGTGGACCGCAGCCGCCTGCCGCTGGGCGACCCCTCCGAACCCTCCACCACCGCGCACGTGGCGCCCGCCACGCCGGAGGAGCTGCGCCTCGCGCAGCTCTGGCAGGAGGTGCTGGGCGTGGGCCGCGTCGGCGTGGAAGACAGCTTCTTCGACCTGGGCGGCGACTCCGTGGCGGCGGCGCAGATGGCCGCGCGCGTGAAGGAGGCCTTCGGGGTGGCCCCCGCCATGCGCCGCTTCTTCGAGCGCCCCACCATCGCTGAGCTCGTGCGGATGATCGGCGCGAAGACGGGCGGCACGTCCGCGCACGGTGCCAGTCCCCGCAGCCTGGCCAGCGAGGACCTGTGGGCCGAGGCCTCCCTCCCGGACGACATCCGCATCGCCCCGGGCACCCTGCCTCCCGCGACCGCGCCCTACCGCACGGTGCTGCTCACCGGAGGCACCGGCTATACCGGCGCGTACCTGGTGCGCGAGCTGTTGGATCGCTCCGACGCGCGCCTCTACGTGCTCGCGCGGGCGAAGGACGCGGCGGCCGCGCTGGAGCGAGTGCGCCAGAACCTCACCGGCTACGGCCTGTGGCGCGACGCCGACGCGGCCCGCCTCATCGGCGTGGCGGGGGACCTGGGCCGTCCCTACTTCGGCCTCACGCGCGCGGAGTACCTGACGCTGACCCGGGAGGTGGAGGTCATCATCCACAACGGCGCGCACTCCAGCTACGCGCTGCCCTACCCGCGCCTGAAGGCCGTCAACGTGCTGGGCACCCTGGAGGTGCTGCGGCTGGCATGTCGCGAGCGCGTGAAGCCGGTGCACTTCGTCTCCTCGCTCGCGGTGTTCCCCGGCCATCCGGGCCCGCAGCACTTCGCGGAGGCGGAGCTCACCGACCCTACCGGCGTCATGGGCGGCTACCGGCAGACCAAGTGGGTGGGCGACAAGCTCGTCTCGCTCGCGGGACACCGGGGCCTGCCGGTGTGCATCTACCGGCCGGGCCTCATCACCGGCGCGCAGGACACGGGCGCCTGCTCCACGGACACCTTCCTCAACGAGACGATGAAGGGCTGCATCCAGTTGGGCGCTGCGCTGGACTTCAACGTGCTGCTGGAGATGGTGCCGGTGGACTTCTGCGCCCGCGTCGTCGCGCACGTCGCGCTGAGCGGTCAGCGCCACGGCACCGCGTTCCACCTGCCCGGCGCCCGCACGGTGCGCTGGAGCGAGCTGGTGGAGATGCTGGACGAGTGCGGCTACCCGCTGCGGCGCGTGCCTTACGCCACGTGGTACCGCGAGCTGAGCGCGGCGGTGGAGCGCGGCGACGACAACGCGCTCACCCGCTTCCACCCGCTCTTCACCGAGGACACGCCGTCCGAGGACGTGGGGTACGCGGGCAGCGAGCCGCACTTCGACACCACGAACCTGCACGCGGCGCTGGAGGGTTCGGACATCCGGTGCCGCGAGGTGGACCCCGCCTTCCTGCGCCTCTACCTCGACTACTTCGTCTCCACTGGCTACCTGCCTCCGCCGCGAGCGCAGAAGGAAGGGTCCCATGCCCGCGTTTGAGCACGCCCCCCACATCACCGACCTGCTGCGCGAACACGCCCGCAGCCGCCCCGACCAGGAAGCAGTGACGCTGGTGCGCGAGTTGGACCGCGCGGACGGCGCCACCACCTTCAGCTACCAGCGCCTGGACCTGGAGGCGCGCCGGCTGGCCGCGTGGCTCCAGGAGCGCTTCCCCGAGGGCGAGCGCATCCTCCTGCTCTACCCGGTGGGCGTGGACTTCGTGGCGGCCTTCTTCGGCTGCCTCTACGCCGGGATGATCGCCGTGCCCGCCCCGCTGCCCGGGCAGTACGCGCACCAGCGCCGCCGGGTCCGGTCCATCGCCCGGGACGCGGGCGTGCGCGCCGTCTTCACCGACAGCGTCCACGCCGCGGCCGTGACGGAGTGGGCCCAGGCCGAAGGCCTGGACGGGGTGACGGTGCTCGCCACGGACGTGCCAGGCGTGGGCGACCCGGAGGCGTGGCGGATGCCGCCCACGTCGCGCGACACGCTGGTGCTGTTGCAATACACGTCCGGATCCACGGGCGAGCCCAAGGGCGTGATGGTTTCGCATCACAACCTGTTGCACAACGTGGCCAGCTTCCAGCGCGCGCTCGGGTTCACGGACACCACGCGCTTCGGCGGTTGGATCCCGCTGTACCACGACATGGGGTTGATGGCGCAGCTGCTGCCGGCGCTGTTCCTGGGCAGCTCCTGCGTGCTGATGACGCCCAACGCGTTCGTCATGCGTCCGCACCTGTGGCTGCGGATGATCGACAAGCACGACATCGGCTATTCGGCGGCGCCCAACTTCGCGTTCGAGCTGTGCCGCCGCCGCGTCAGCGACGCGCAGCTCACGGGGATGGACCTGTCGCGCTGGCGGTTCGCGGCCAATGGTTCGGAGCCCGTGCAGGCGTCCACCCTGCGCGCGTTCGCCCAGCGCTTCGCCGCCGCGGGCTTCCGCGAGTCCGCCCTCTGCCCGTGCTACGGCATGGCGGAGGCCACGGTGTTCGTCTCCGGCCGTGCCCACCGCGCGCCCGTGGTCCAGCGTGTCGTGGCCGAAGCGCTGGAGCGCCACGAGTACCGCGTCGCCAGTGAGGGGCAGCAGGCCCGGGAGCTGGTGAGCTGCGGCGTCCCGGAGGGCTACGACGTGCGCGTGGTGGATCCGACGACGCGCGCGTCGCTGCGTCCCGGCCACGTGGGTGAAATCTGGCTGAAGGGCGACAGCGTGTCGCGCGGCTACTGGAACAACCCCCACGCCACGGCGGCGAACTTCAACGCCGTCACCGCGGAGGGCGACGCGGGCTACCTGCGCACGGGCGACCTGGGCCTGGTGCTGGACGGCGAGGTCTACGTCACCGGCCGCATCAAGGAGATGCTCATTACCCACGGCCGCAACCTCTACCCGCAGGACCTGGAGCACGAGCTGCGGGCCCAGCACCCGGAGCTGGCCACGCGCTTCGGCGCAGTGTTCACCGTGTCTCCGCCGGACGAGGAGGAGTCGGTCGTCGTCACCCACGAGGTGAAGGGCCGCTTCGACACGGAGGCGTACCAGCAGCTCGCCGCGCGCATGAAGACCACCGTGTCGCGGGAGTTCGGCATCCGCGTGGGGGGCGTGGTTCTGCTCAAGCCCGGCAGCGTGCAGCGCACCACGAGCGGGAAGATCCAACGCGCCGCCATGCGCACGCTGTTCCTGGCGAACGCTCTGCCCGCGCTCCACGAGGAACTGGACGCGCAGGTCACCCACGCCCGTCAGTCCCAGCCCCAGACCCCGCCTCCGGACCTGGACGCGATGCACGGTGCCGGAGAAGAGGAGCTGGCGGGATGAGTCCGGACACCGCCCACCCTCCCGCCGTGGCGCTGGAAGCGCTGCTGCGCGGACTGGACACCGGGGACGGCCCCTTCGCACCCGCGCGGGTCGCGAAGCTGGACCGTGAGGAGGCCTTCCCGGACGCCGCGTGCCAGGCGCTGGAGTCCTTCGGCCTGGGCGCGCACTACGTGCCCACGCGGCACGGGGGAAGGCTCGAGCACTACCCCGAGCTCGTGGCGCTGTGGCGCACGGTGGCCCGGCGCGACCTGACCGCGGCCATCGGCCATGGGAAGACCTTCCTGGGCGGCGCGTGCACGTGGGTGGGGGGAACTCAGGAGCAGGCCGTGGCGCTGGGAGAGGACGTAGCCCGGGGCGCGCGCGTGTCCTGGGGACTGACCGAACGTCACCACGGCAGCGACCTGCTGGCCGGAGAGCTGTCCGCCACGCGCACGGCGGACGGCTGGCGGATCAACGGCGAGAAGTGGCTCATCAACAACGCCACGCGGGGGCACCTGATGAGCGTGCTCGCGCGGACCGAGCCTACGGGCGGGCCTCGGGGCTTCAGCGTGTTCCTGGTGGACAAGCGCCAGCTTCCGGCCGGTGCGTTCCGCTGTCTGCCCAAGGAGCGGACGCACGGCATCCGGGGCGCGGACATCAGCGGCATCGTCTTCACCGACGCGGACGTGCCCGCCACGGCGCTGGTGGGGAAACCCGGCGGCGGCATCGAGCTGGTGCTCAAGGCCTTGCAGCTCACCCGCACCGTGGCGGTGGCCATGTCCCTGGGCGCCGCGGACCACGCGCTGCGCCTCACGGTGGACTTCGCGAAGGCGCACCAGCTCTATGAGCGCCGGCTGGTGGACCTGCCCCGGGCGCGGCGGCCCCTGGGCGAGGCAGCGACGCAGCTGCTGCTCGCGGAGGCCGTGAGCACCGTGGGCAGCCGGGCCCTGCACGCCCTCACGCCCGAGGCGAGCCTCACCTCCGCGCTCACCAAGGCGTTCGTCCCCACCGCCATCAACGACATGATCTCGCAGCTGGCGGACCTGATGGGCGCGCGCTCGTTCCTCACCGACGTGTACGCGCACGGCATGTTCCAGAAGGTGGAGCGCGACCACCGCATCATCGCCATCTTCGACGGCAGCACGCTGGTGAACCGCAACGCGGTCATCAACCAGTTCCCCGTGCTCGTCCGGGCCTTCCGTCAGGAGCGGCGGGACGCGGAGGGACTGGCGACGGCGACGACGCTCAGCGCCCCGCTCCCCGAAGCAGACCTGTCACGCCTGGGCCTCGTCTCCACCGCCGGGTGCAGCGTCGTGCAGGGACTGCCCGCCGCCGTCGTCCGCCTCCAGGCACTGGTGGAGAGTGGCGCGCTGCCGAAGGGCGTCGCGTACCTGGCCCGAGCCCTGGCGCGCGCCACCGACGCCGTCCACCAGCGCATGGCCGCGCAGCCTCCGGCCCCGCGCGACGTGCCCCCGGAAGCCTTTCATCTGGCCGAACACTACGAAGCCTGCTTCGCGGGCGCGGCGTGCGTGCACCTGTGGCTGAACCATGCGAACCGGGCGCCGGAAGGCCCCCTGTGGCGCGACGCGCTCTGGCTCGAGGCCTGCCTCGTGCGGGTGCTGTCACGCCTGTCGCCGGAGGATCCGCCAGGAGACACGGGCGTCTTCGACCGGCTGGCCGACGTCGTGGTGGACACGACCGGCGTCTTCTCCCTGCTGGCGGACGCGCGGACGGAAGGTGCTTCGTGATGACCACCCCCCAAGTGGATCCGACCTCCGTGGAAGCGCTGGAGCAGCGCCTGGGCGACCCCTGGGACGACGCCAACCCGGTGGGCTTCTCCCAGGTGCTCGCCGCGGACGAGCGGGGAGAGCTGCTCGACGCGGGCGAGCACCTGCTGGACACCTTCGGCCTGGGCGCCGAGTTCGTCCCCGTGTCCGAAGGCGGTCGGCTGGCCAGCCTTCCCCGGCTCATCTCCCTGATGCGCGCGGTGTTCCGCCGCGACCCGTGCCTGGGCCTGGGCTACGGCGCCAGTTCGCTCATCGCGTCCGTCAACGTGTGGACCGCGGGCACCGCCTCCCAGCGCGACACCGTGGCGGACCTGCTGCTGCGAAAGCGCAAGCTCGCGTGCGGCTACTACGAGCTGGCGCACGGCAATGATCTGGCGCGCGTGGAGTTCGAGGCCCTGCCCTCCGGGGACGGCCTGCTGCTGAACGGCACCAAGCAGGTCATCTCCAACATCCACCGCGCGGACGCCGTGATCCTCTTCGCGCGCACGCAGGCGGGCACGGGCAGCCGCAACCACTCGCAGGTGCTGGTGGACCTGACGCGCGCACCGAGGGATCGCGTGACGCACCTGCCCCGCTTCCGCACCACGGGCATGCGCGGCGTGCCCCTGGGCGGGGTGACATTCCGGGACTGTCCGGTGCCCTCGGACGGGGTGCTCGGCACGCCGGGCCAGGGACTGGAGACCGCGCTCAAGTCCTTCCAGGTGACCCGCGTCGCGCTGCCCGGAATGTTCCAGGGCATCGTCGACACGGGCCTGCGCACGACGCTCCAGGCCTCCAAGGCACGCACGGTGTACGGCCGCGCCGTGACGGACCTGCCCCAGACGCGCTCGGTGCTCGCGGACACCTTCGCGGACCTGCTGTTGTGTGACGCCTTCACCACCGTGGCCGCGCGCGGCGTGCACCTGCTGCCGCGCGAGGCCAGCCTCACCACCGCCGCCGTGAAGTTCCTGGTGCCCCGCGTCCTGATGGACGCCATGGGACGGCTGTCCTCCGTGCTGGGCGCGCGCTTCTACCTGCGCGACGGCGACACCGCCGTCTTCCAGAAGCTGCTGCGCGACCTGCAACCCGTGGGCTTCGGCCACCTGGCCCGCGTCGCCGGACAGATGACGCTGCTGCCCCAGTTGCCCCTGCTCGCACGGCGCGGCTGGGCCCAACCC
>NZ_RAWD01000127.1:0-25027 GCF_003612065.1 Corallococcus sp. CA047B | reverse complement strand
CACCTCCACCCACCACACCCGGAAAATCCCCCGCAACCGCCGCGCGAACCCCGGGTTCAACCCCTCAAGGACGCTGCGCCGGCAACGACGTCGGCGCGTTTCGAGGAGGAACACCATGAAGCGCAACGGACTGGGGATGCTCGCGGCGGTGCTGGGGATGACGGTGGCGCTGCCCGCCGTGGCCGCGGAGGCCGACCAGCGGCAGGTGAACCAGCAGCAGCGCATCCACCAGGGCGTGCGCAGCGGAGAGCTCACCGGCCGCGAGGCCGCGCGCCTGGAGCGCCAGCACCGCGCCCTGAAGCGGGAGATCCGCCAGGACCGCCGCGACGACGGCCACCTGGACGCCTCCGAGCGCGCCCGCATCGACGCGAAGCAGGACGCCCTGAGCCGCCGCATCGCCCGCCAGAAGCATGACGCGCAGGCCCGCTAGCAAATCCCGGGAAATTGCGCGCCGCGACATCCACCCCGTGCATCCATCCGGGGTGGAAAAGTCAGCGCTGCGTGGGGCTTTCGTGACGGGGATTCCGCCCCGGGTGTGTCCTTCCCCTGCATGTGCGTGCTTTCAGGGAAAAGCAGGTGGGGGACGCAACCCAGGTTCTTGAACGGCGAGAATGGAATCAATCGCAGCCGGTGACCGAGGTCGGGTCACTGCTCCCACCCGGAGCCCCCCACATGAGCTACCGCATCCAGTCTGGCGACACCCTCTCGGCCCTGGCCAAGCGCTACAACACCAGCGTTGGCGACCTGATGAAGGCCAACCCGGACATCAAGGACAAGAACCTCATCTACGCCGGCAAGAGCCTGAACATCCCCGGCTCCAAGGACTCCTTCGAGCCCGGCACCTCCGGCAGCGGCGGTTCCAAGGCCGGTGGCGGCACGGGCGGCTCCAGCGGCTCGGGCAACGTGACGGCGCCTCCGGGCGGCGCGGGCCCGGCCTCGCGGGGCCCCGGTGGCAGCCCGTTTGAGATCGCCCAGTCGCACCTGGGCAAGAACGCCGGCTCGCTGAAGATGGAAGGCAGCGGCGTGGGCGCGGACATGGAGGACTGGGTCCCCAACGACGTGAACTGCGCCAACTTCGTCTCCGCGTGCCTGGAGCAGGCCGGGCAGATCAAGGACAGCCAGCACAGCGCCTCCGTGATGACCCTCCAGGCGAACCTGGACCGGGACCCGAACTTCCAGCGCGTGGACCTCAAGGACGCGAAGCCGGGCGACGTCGTCTCCATGAAGGTGGGCAGCGGCCAGCACGTGGTGATGTTCGCCGGCTGGAAGGACGGCAAGGCCCAGTTCATCGGCTCCAACAACGTGAACTCGGACGGCTCCCAGCGCATCAGCTACAGCTCGATGAACTACCCCATCATGTCCGTGCACCACTACAAGGGCTGAGCCGCACGGCCTTCGCGCCTGAAGCACCCGGTGGGGTCTTCGCCTCCCGCGCTCCCGAGCGCGGAAGGGGGAGGCCCCATCCTCGTTTTTCCGGGAGGTCCAAGCAGCCTCCCCTGCCCCGGGAGGCACCCGCAGTGCCGCCGGATTCACATTGGACAGTCCTTCCGTCCAGGGTTGGACGTTCCCTGGACACCAGGACTTTGCGTGGGGACCCGGGCGGGGGGAGGCTGAGGCGCCCATGCGAAGCCTCATCCTGCTCGTGGAAGACCATGTCGACAGCCGGGAGATGCTGGAGGAGTTCCTCACGCTGGAGGGCTTCGCCGTCGAGGTCGCCGGCAATGGCCTTCATGCGTGGGAGCGCCTGCGGCGGCAGCCCCTGCCGGACGTGATGCTGTTGGACCTGATGATGCCGGTGATGAGCGGCTGGGAGTTGATGGAGCGCATCCAGAAGGAGCCGCGCTTCAAGAACCTGCCCGTCATCGTCGTGTCGGGCGCGGGCGCCACGCGGCCCGTGCCCCAGGGCATCCGGGCCTCCATCCCGAAGCCGCTGGACCTGGATGACCTGATGCGCGCGCTGGAGCCCTTTCGCTCGCAGTCCGAGTTAGCCGCCGCCTACTAGGGCACCGGGGCACTGGCGCCGCGCGGCAGGAGGGCGCGGAAGGTGGTGCCCTCCGAAGCGCGGGAGCGCACCTCGATGCGCCCGCCGTGCCCCTTCACCACCTGTTCGACGATGTAGAGCCCCAGGCCCAGGCCCCCGTGCGTGTTGCCGCCGCCGCCGCGCCGGAAGGGGTTGAACAGGTGCGGCAGCACGTCCGGCGGGATGGGCGTTCCGCTGTTGTGCACCTCCAGCGCCACCTGCTCTCCCACGTCCGTCAGCGTGAAGCGCACCGGGGAGTCCGGCGGGCTGTACTGGAGCGCGTTGCCGCCCAGGTTGCTCACCACCTGGAGCAGCCGGTCCGCGTCCCAGGCGCCGTCGTAGCGGCCGGGGCCCGCCTGGAACGTGAGGGTGCGGTCGGGCCACGCCGCCTCCAGTTCGTCCACCGCCTGGCGCACCACGCCGCGCAGGTCGCCGGGCACGCGCTCGATGGGGATGCCGCCGCCCAGCCGGCTGCGGGTGAAGTCCAGCAGTTCGGAGATCATCCGCGCCATCCGCTCGCCGGAGCGGGCGATGCGGGACACGGCCTTGCGGTCGCGCTCCGGCAGCGCGTCGCCGTGCAGCAGCTTCGTGACGGACAGCTGGATGGCGTTGAGCGGGTTGCGCAGGTCGTGGCTGACGATGGCGATGAACCGCTCACCGAACTGCGCCGCCTCGCGCGCCGTCTCCTCCGCGCGCCGCCGTTCGGTGACGTCCACCAGCGTGACGACGCCCGCGACGATGTGGCCGGACGCATCCCGCACGGGCGCGCTGGAGCCCAGCAGGTGCGCGGTGGTGCCGTCCGGACGCCGCACCTGGAAGGGCTCCGCCGTGCGCGTCTCCCCGGTGCGCAGCGCTCGCGCCATGGGCCAGGCCTCGTCCGGCAACAGCTGGCTGTCCGCGCTGAACATCTGGTGGGCCACGTCGTAGTCCGCGACGCTGGAGGCGGGACGGAACGGCTGGCCCAGCAGGGACTCCAGCGCGCGGTTTCCCATGAGCAGCTTGCCGCTGGGAGCCTCCGCGATGAGCACGCCCGCGGGCAGCTGATCCAACACCGCCGACAGCCGCGAGCGCTCCGCTTCGATGGTGGCCAGCAGCCGCTGCCGCTCCGCTTCCGCCTGACGCCGGGCGGTGATGTCCAGCACCGTGGCGGCGCGGCCCACGCGGCGGCCGGTGGCGTCGCGCAGGGACGTCACGTGCACGAAGGCGGGGAAGCGGCTGCCGTCGCGGCGCAGGTGCAGCGCTTCGTATTCATGCGACAGCTTGGAGCTGACGGCGGCCATGTGCCGGGGCAGCGCCCCGCGCGACTCGGGCGCCACCAGGTCCTCCAGGCGCAGGCCCTTGAGCGCCTCCGCGGGCTGTCCGTGCATGCGCGCGAGCGCGGGGTTCGCCGCCACGAGCGTGGTGTCCTCCGCGTCCATCACGCCCACGCCCACGCCCAGGTGCAGGAAGATGTCCTCCCAGTGCCGCGGCCCGGGCCCGTCCGTCCCACCGCTCTCCGCCGCGTCGCGCTCGGAGGTCAGGCGCCCCTGGACGTACGCCTCCAGCGCCGCCTCCTCCACCGCGTCCACGGCCGCGTGGAAGGCTTCCATCCGCTCCGGATCCGCGTCCCCGCCGGAGCGCTCACGCCACAGCCGCAGCACCGTCTCCCGCAGGCGCCGGTAGCCCGCCACCCGGGGGCGTCCGTCGGGGCCCCGCACGAGGAGCGCCGCCTCCCGCGCGAAGTCCTCGGAAACCCGCGCCCCGGGGTTCGCCAGCCGGGCCGCCACGGCGTCGAGCACGCGGGCGAAGACATCACCGGAGCCCGGCGCTTCGCGGATCCACGCGTCCTGGAGGACGTTGCGGGACTCGAAGAGGAAATCGGCCAGGGGCTGGTGGGGCACGGTGCGCGGGCTCACGGAAGGAAGGGGCCAAAAAGGCCCCATCCGACTTAGGCGTCCCACACCACCACCACAAGAACCGTGTGCGCGCCCTCAGGACGCCGGGGGAGGCACCACCCGGAGCGGCTGAAGGGTGGTCAACCGCAGCAGGCCCTCCCCGGGTTCCAGCCGGTAGCGCACCTGGAAGCCACAGGTCAGCAACGCCGCGCCCTCCCTGGCGGGCAGGGGCACGGGTGTTCCGGGCATCAGGCTGGCGAGCGCGCCCAGCTCCTCCTGGAGCTGCTCGCGCACCTCCGTCGGGCACGCACAGAGCGCGCGCACCACCTGCGGTTCAAGCTGGAAGCGGTAGGCCATGGCGGCCCCCACGGTGTGCATTGCACCCTCCCTGCAACAAGACAGTCTGGCGGTTATTTTCGATGTCCAGCGTGAGGCGTCCGGGGAGAACAGTGCGCCCCCAACAATGTCGGGCAGCCAACGCTGGGGGGCCCGTTCGACCTGGGTCTGCTTCATCCCGACACAGGAATGCAGGTGGAATCCAGGTCGGCCATGGGCATCCACCACCTGCTGCTCGTCGAGGATGACCGGACGTGGCGGGAGGGCGTGGGCCGGGCGGCGCGCGAAGCGGGCTTCGTGGTGTCGCTCGTGGCGGACGGCGCGGAGGCGTTGAGCTGGCTGCGCCACCGGCCACGTGCCCAGCACCCGGACCTCGTCCTGCTGGACCTGATGTTGCCGCGCGTGGACGGCTGGGAGCTGTACGGACGGATGCGCACGGACGCCCGGCTGCGGCACCTGTCGGTGATGATGATGTCCAGCGCCAGTGGTCCGCCGGAGGTGCCCCTGGGCGGGGTGGTGGGCTTCCTGCGCAAGCCTTCGCGGCCGGAGACGCTGGTGTCGGAGCTGGCGGAGCGCGTGCGCGAGCTGCCCCGCCGGACGCCGGAGCCGCCGCGCATGCCGTACACGCTGCGCCTGCCGGACGAGTCCCTCTATTCGCTGCATGCGCTGCCGGACGCGATCCGCCACGCGGTGCGCGTGCACCTGCTGCGCGCCGCGGAGCTGGCGGCCACGGAGCTGCCCCTGGCGTCCTCGTGGTTGATGGCGCTGCACAGCGAGCAGCCCTCGCTGCTGGTGACGGTGGAGGGCGTGCGGGTGGTGCTGGAGGTGGACGACGCCGCGTGCGCGCTGACCGCGAGCATGGTCATCATCCCCAGCCACCTGCGCTGCGCCTGAGCTTCCGCCCGGACGCTCAGTCCACCGGGACGGCGTGGACCGCGCCGGAGTGCAGGTCCACCCACACCACCCGGCCGAGCAGGTCGTGGACGAGGCACCAGTCGTCGGTGAGCCGGACGACCTGGGGCGGGAGGCCGGAGAACTGGAAGCTCACGCGCGGATGTCCGGCGAGGTCGCGCAGGACGGCGGTGTGCAGCGAGCCTTCGATGAACCGCGTCACGTGCCAGGCGTGCGCGAGCACCATGCCCACGCGCGACGGATCCTTCCACGGGATGGCGTGGTTGCGCCGCCCGACGAACGACGGCAGGACGGGCCAGGGGGGGAGCTGTTCCTCCTCGGTGACATCGCGCCGCCCCGCCGCCACCTCTCCGTCCGGGGTGAGCGCGTGGATGTCCGGCGCGCGGGACAGGCGTGGCACGTGCGCGCGCTGGCGCAGGGTGGGGCCTCCCGCCAGGGCGTAGCCCCAGCGCTCCAGCAGCCCGAAGTCCTGGGCCGCGGAGAGGTGCAGGACGAGGAAGGACAGGTGCTGCGCGTCGGCGGCCACCTCCACCACCGCGCCGCCCACCTGGGGCACGCGCCAGAGCGAGCGCAGGTCCTCCGCCAGCGCATCCACCATCATCACGGTGTCGCGCACGGCGACGAACCAGCGGTCCCCGTCATACGTGGGGGCCCACGCACCCAGCTCCGTGTCGCACCAACGCGTGGCCCGGCGCGCCACCAGGTCCAACCGCGACAGGCGCCACACGTCGCCCCGGCGGGCGAGCGCGAGCGCCCGGTCCCCCTGCGAGGAGAGCACCAGCGAGAACGCCGGCACGTCGAACCAGGCCAGGGTCCGCCCGTCCGGGCCCACGAGCCGCGCGCCCGCCTCACCCAGCGCGAGCAGCACGCGCTGGCCCGGGAGCACCACGGCGTCATGCACCGCGTGGGCGCCCGCGTCGTGCCTGTCCCGCAGCACCGGGGTCACCATCCGCTCCGACTCGGGGAGCTCCGACCACGCGCGGAGGACCGGCTCCGCGGGCAGGTGCAGGTCCAGGCGCAGCGCCGCCATCGCGGGTTCCTTCACGTTGCGCAGGCGCTTGATGAGCGCGTCCAGCGGCACGGAGAGCTCCGTCGCGCGGTCGCGCATCAGCGAGCGCAAGGTGGGGGTGAGCAGCGCGGCGTAGGCGTCGGAGGGCTCCTGGCGCAGCAGCTCGGTGGCGAAGGCGAAGCGCTCCGGCGCGCGTTCGGGGGACTCGTCCGACAGCAGGGCCTCCACGGCCCCGCGCGCGGCGCTGAAGCCCTCCGGGAAGCCGAGCGCCTGGTGCACGAGCAGCTTCGCGCCGCTCGTGCCGCCCGCGAGCACGCCCCGCTCCACCCAGGCCTTCGCCAGGGGGCGCGCGGAGACCACCGGCCACACGGCCTCCACCGCGCGGGCCCAGTTTCCGGCCTCCGCGTGCGCATCCCCCCACAAGAGCCGCAGCGCTTCCGCTTCACGCGGATGGGACTTCTCCAGGCGCAGCACCGCGTCCGCGAACACGCCGCTCCGGCGGGCGATGGCCACGGCGCGGCCCACGTCCTTCGCGAGCAGCCACTGCCGCACGACGAGGCCGGCGGGCAGGTCGCGACCTTCGGCCAGCTCCGCGGCCAGCCGCAGGCGGCCGTGGCGCTCCAGGAAGGAGACGGCTTCTTCCGTCGCGTTGAGCAGCTCCGCCAGGACGAAGGCGGCTTCGTCGATGCGGCCCTCGCGCTCCAGGCGGCGGAAGATGTCGCGGTAGCGCTGGCGCAGGGTCTCGAACACGGCGCCGCCGCCGAACATCTGGGGGGGGCCGCTGTTCGGGGTCGGCTGGATGTGGAGGTGTTCGCGCGGCGACGGCACCCCCAGCGCGAGCTGCGCATCGGGGCTGGGGTCCCTGCCGAGTGGAATCGCGTGGCGCAGGGCTTCGTCGATGTCGCCCTGGTCGAACAGCTCCAGGAGGCGGCGCAGGTAGTCGCGCTTGCGCTCGAGGACGAGCCGCCCCAGGGGCGTGTTCTCCGCCATCCACGACTTCAGCCGGGCGAGCGCGCCGGGGCCTGGGGGCCTGCGTGGGGACGTGGGCGTGTCGGCGCGTGGGCTTGGGGTCGCGGCCTCCTTCGCATCCGGGGCTCCGGCGAAGGCGCGCAGCCACGAGCGCAGGGCCTGCATCAACGGCGAGGGGGATGCCGGCCGGGAGCCTGCGGACAGGGAGGACGGTGGATCCGCGGGTCCCGTGTCTCCTCGCAGCCCGGACATGAGTCGTGCGAACCAACTGGGACGCGCGGGTGTGAAGGACGCTGTGTCTTGCGCGGCGCGGGTCAGTCCTTCGCGCGAGGCAACACTTCCGAAGAGGCGCTGCCACAACCCCGGCCCTGAGCCGGTGACGTGGTGGTCCCCCGTGGCCTCCGAGCCGGGAGAGAACGCGTTTCGCAGTCGGGCGAGGAGGCCCGCGCGACGTACCGCCATCGCGCTTCCCGGAGCTACTGCGGGCCTGGTCCCGAACGCCTGTCGCAGGCGCGAGAGCAAGCCTTCCCGTCGCGCGACGGGGACCGCCCTGCCCTCCATGCGCGCCAGCATCCGCTGGGCCTCGGGCGCGAGCGCGGGCACGCCGGGTCCGAACGACTCGCGCGTGGGTGGCGGCAGGGGCGCCAGCACGTGCTGCATGACCGGCGGCGGCGCGCCCAATCCCTTCACCGTCATCCGCTGCCACCCGGACACGTCCAACCACGCGCCCGGCTCCAACTGTCGGGCCTCCCCCGGCACGTGCACCCGCGCGCGCCCCGCGAGCACCAGCACGACAGCGCCCGGCGGCGGCGCCAATCGCTCACGCTCCTTCGGCGTCAGCGGCGCGCTGGTGAGCACACCCGACTCCAACACCAGCGGCAGTCCCGGCGCGGCCTCCACGGCGACCTTGCACGGCGCCGGCAGCCGCAACAGGTAGCCTCCGTCCAGAACCCAGACCGAGGCCCCGGGCCTCCAGGCGGCCAGCACGCGACGGCGGGCCTCGCTCACGCCCAGCGCTCCGGCATGGAACCAGAAGGCCGCCGCCACCACCGTCCCCCGGTGCACATGGGCCCGGGGACGCAGCACTCCGGCTCCGGCGCTCACGAAGTGGACTCCGGGACGGCGCGGTAGAGCACCGTCTGCTCCATCAGGTCCCACAGCACCAGCTCGCCCGTCTTCGTCAGCCAACCGAACACGGGTTGCCCATGGCTCGCCGCCGCCTGCACCACTTCGTCCGTGGCGGCCACCAGCGTCCGGGGCGCCTGCTCCGAGAAGAAATGGAACGTGCGCCGGTCCGGATCCAGCGCGAGCACCCCCGGCGGCGACGGCGCGGGGGGCTGCACCGCCCCCACCACGCGGTACGCCGAGGGGACCACGACCTGCGTCACGCCCATGTCCAGGAACAGCCGCCAGTTCTCTTCCTGATGGCGCACCACGAGCAACCCCGCGTAGGCATGGCCTCCGGAAGGCGAATACCCGAAGTACGCTTCACCGTGCCGGGCATTGAGAGGAATCATGCGGGGCGCCGCCTCTCCCAGCACCCCGAGCCGCGCGATGATCGCGCGCCCCGTTCCGCCCGCCTGGGGACGGGTGACGTAGACCGGTTTGGACAGCACCTCGGCCAGCGCGGAGACCTTCTCATCCACCCGGAGGAGCGACGAAACCCCATCCCGCCCGGGAGGAGGCAGGTGGAACAGGCCGTCCTGCGCGTCCTTCAACCAGAGGTGTTCCTGTCCGTTCGGCTCCTGCCAGCTCACGAGGGGCAGCGATTGCATTCCCGGGAGGGACTCCGGCCGCTCCACCTCCGACGCCACCTGGTAGTGGACCTTGCGGAACCCCGACGACGTGCGCACCTGCCCGTGCATCACGTAGTCGTTCCCCTGGCGCGCCAGCACCAGCAGTCCTCCTGAATACCGCCAGCCCACCGCGATGACGTGCTGGCCTCCGGGGACCTGGACGCGCCGAGGCTTGGGCACGGTGGCGCGAGGCGAATGGGGCACCGCCATCGCCGCGACGCTGCCGTCCGAGTGGTGCATCAGGATGCGCCGGCCATCGCCGGAGAAGGCGAAGTGGGTGAGGCGCCGGTCCTTGCGCGTCCACACCGGGGCCACGGTCCGCCGCTCGAACGGGTTGCGCAGCAGCCGGATGCAGTCATCCGGAGGAGGAAGCTCCAGCACCACCGACCGGGCGACCTGCGACGCGGGCCGCACGTCCACCGTGAGGCGGTGCGCGCCGGGCTCCATCGGCTCGGACACCTCCACGCGGGACATCCCCTCCGCGCCCGCGAGTCGTGACAGGCGCGCGGCGCCCACCAGCCATGCATCCCCGGGTGCCTGCTGGAGCTCCAGCGCCTCGCGCCACGCGGCCAGGTGGCGCGCGGAAGCCGGTTCGATGGAGCGGGCCTCCAGCCACTTCAGGAGCGAGGGGACCTCCAGGCCCGAGTGCGTGGCGGACTCAGGAGAGGACTGGAGCGCGCCCCAGATGAACGCGGCCCCCGCGGCTTCAGCCCGCCGCGCGAGCACGATGAGCAACGCGAGGTGCGCGATGCGGGGCAGGCCCAGTTGATCCGGTCCCGCGTCCAGCAGCACCACCGTGCGCCGCGCCCCCTGGGGTTGCCGGAACGCGGGCTTGAGGAAGGACAGCTCGCCGAACGCCGCGCGGCGCACCAGCTCGTCGGGAGTGTCCAGCGCCCAGAGCCATTCACTGACGAGCAGCCGGTCGAAGGGCCCCCGGCGGGTGAGCCCGTCATAGCCCTGCGGCTCTCCACCCTCGGCCTCGCCGCGAGGCCGCAGCCCACCCAGCGCCGCCGACAACCGCGCCACGTGCGGCCCCAGCGTGAGCGCGAGGTCATCCGGGAAGAGGGACAGCTGCATCGCCCAGGGGCGAAGGATGGGGGGCAGCGCGGTCACGGCCGCGCCCCTGGAGGCGCGAGCCACGCGACCAGTGACGCGCGCACGACCCGCTGGGCCGCGCCCACCGGCACGAGCCGCGCGGAGGCAGGCAGCACGACGAGCGGCGCATCCCCCTGCCCCGCGAGAAACGCGCGCTCCAGCAGGGACACCGCCACCTCCGGCTCCAATGCGCACGGCAGCAGGAGCCCGGGGGCCAGCGGGTCGCGTCCCAGGTAGACCACGCCCTCCACCCAGGGCAGGGAGGCTGCGACGCCCAGGAGCACGAGCACGTCCGGGCCCGCGACCCCGCTCCAGGATTCGAGCATCGCGTCGTCCGCCCGAGCCGCCCGGGCCCCCAGTGCCCGCGCGACCTGACCCACGCCCGCGACGGCGACAGGCTCCAGCGGGACGGCCCTGGGGCGCCAGCGCACGGAAAGTCCCGCGACGGCGCGCTCCGACTCCGGTGGCGGCCTCATGACTCCCGGTTTCTTTCCACCACCGGGCGGCACCGCGCCAGGAGCAAGGAGATGGCCTGCACGGCTGAACCGGCGCGACGCCCGTCGATCACGCCCGCAGTCTAGTCAGCTCCGGCCTGCTCCGGATACGGGGCCGCGCACCGCCAGGACCCCGGACAAGAGGCCCACGGACAAGACACGCAACCTCACGGGTCATCACCCCGGAGCGCGTCACGCATTGAATCCAGCGCGTCTCCACACCCCCCACGACCCCATGGATTCAGGGGCGGCGACCTACCTCGAAAGGTAGTTGCCAATCATGAGAACCTGCTAGGTTGCCATCCCCATGAGGAAGTGCCTCGACAGCCTCTTGCTGGGCCTGCTCCTGACGGCCACGGTGGCGACCGCCCAGGAGCGGCAGCCCCTGGTCCGCAACGTCTACCTGTCGGACGACCCGCAGCAGGAAGTGCCTCGCATCCACGTGGGCTCGCGCATCGCGACGGTGCTGCGCTTCGAGCAGGACGTGGACCCGAGGCGGACCGCGCTGCTGGGCTGGGAAGGGCGGTTCGAACCCGTCCTGTCAGGTGGGAAGTCCGTGCTGCTGGTGCCGCGTCAGAGCCTGCCGCCGGAGGATGGTTTCCTACTTCAGGTGACGCTCCAGGATGGGACGGAAATCCCCTTCACGCTCACCGCTCCGGAGGACGGACAGGCGGATCAACAGGTCAATGTCTTTCGAGACAGTGAGAGCCCTGGCGCCGTGCGTTCGCGTCTGTCGGACTCACGAGTGCGGGAGCGGCAGCTCCGTGAGGAGAACGAGCGCTTCCGTCAGGAAGAGACCTCCGTGGACCACGCGCTCGCCGCGCTTCTCACCCAGAGCGCGGTGAAGATGACGCCCTTCCGGGTCCTCCGCGCATGGACGTTCTCCTGCGACATTGGAACGGTGGAGATCCGTGGCTACATCCATCCGACCAAGACGGCCGTCGTCTTCCAGATCACGAACCAGACGGCGAAGACTTCGTGGCGGATGAAGGAAGCCCGGTTTTCGGTCGCATCCACCGGAAAGGCCTGGCCCTTCGCGCTGCGGATGAACCAGACAGAAATCGTCCCAGGCTCTTCGGGCACCATCGCGGTGGTCGCGGACCTGAGCACCTTCGATTTCAAGAAGGGATCCGAGAAACTCGTCCTAGAACTCTTCCGTCACGACGGTCTCCGAGAGGCAATGGTCGTGGTGGAAGAGACGGGCCCGCACAAGTAGACCCTCCCATCCATGGCTCATCCCCACGTGATTCGCTCCTGCTCTCTGTTGCTTCTGGGTCTCCTCACCAGCTGCGCGACCTCTGCTCCCATTCCAGGACAGGTCGCCATGCGCTCCGACGGAACCCCAGAGCCCGAAGCCTGCCCGGAAGAAGCCTTGAAGGCGATGCGGCTCCTGGGGCTGCGCGTCTCCGATGGAGCCACGCTGGAACTCGACGTCAACCAAGCAGACACCAATCCCGTGTACCTGCGCGAAGGACCCATCGAAAGCGAGCTGAACAACAGCCTGGGCCCACTGGAGCCTGGAACGTTGATGTACGGCCGCATCTGGACGGGTGGGCAACAGGTCGTCATCCGGTACTACGAGGCCAAGCCGCCCGACCGCGAGAGGCTCCCTCTTTGCGCGGTCGCCCGGACGGCGAAGGGTCAGCTGCGGAAGATGAAGGGCTCCAAGCCTGGAATGGCCACCCTGGAGTTCTCAGGCTCGGGAGTCTTCATCGTCGACGGGTTCCGGTAGTCACGCCGCCCGCGACGCCACGTCGCCCAGCACCGCCGCCACCTCACCCCGCAGCGCGCGCAACGCGTCCGGCAGTGCCTCCGGCGCGAAGCCCGCGTCCACCTCCCGCGCCACGCCCTCCAGCTTGAGCCGCCACGCTGCCAGGCCCTCCACGTCCTCATCCGCGGGCCGGGTCTCCAGCAGCACCTGCCCCGCCTGCGCGATGCGCTGGGCCCGCGCGAGCGGCCCCGCGCTCGCCTCCAGCGCCGCGGCCGGCAGCGCCGGGTTCTCCGACGCGGAGAGCACATCGCGCAGCACGTCCCGCGCCAGCGCCTGCGCCTCCTTCGTGGGCACCGCGTAGACGAGCGGCCACAGGTCCGCCACGCCCGGCGTCGCCCGCCCCGCCAGCGCCGCCGCCGCCGCGACCAGCCGCTGCACCTTCACCGCCCGGCGGTCCGACAGCGCGATGCCCGCGCCGCGCAGCGTCCGCAGCGCCTGCGCCAGGTGCGGCCGCACCGGCCCCAGGTCCGCGCCCCGCGCCACGCCCGTCACCACGTCCAGCGCCGCCAACGACGCCACGCGCGGCGCCGCGTCCGTCCACAGCGACGCGCCACCCGTGAGCAGCTCCTCCAGCCGCGAGTCCGGCACCGGCTCCACGAAGATGCGCGCCAGGAAGCGGTCGGAGAACGCCGCCAGCGCGTCGTCCTCCGGCAGCCCGTTGGACGCGCCCACGCAGATGCGCAGCGGCACCTGCATGCGCGTGTGCCCGCGCCGGAAGGTGCGCTCGTTGAGCAGGCCCAGCAGCGTGTTGAGGATGGCGGTGGAGCCCAGGAACACCTCGTCCAGGAAGGCCACCTCCGCCTCCGGCAACATGCCGGACGTCTCCGTCTCCACCACGCCCTCGCGCAGCTTGCGCAGGTCCACCGGCCCGAAGATTTCGGATGGCTCCGTGAAGCGCCCCAGCAGGTATTCGAAGTAGGTGCCGCCCAGCGCGCGCGCCGTCCGGCGCACCGCCTCGCTCTTGGCCGTGCCCGGCGGGCCCACGACGAGCAGGTGCTCGCCCGCCACCGCCGACAGCGCCACCAGTTCCACCATCGCCTCGCGCTCCACCAGCCCTCGACCCGCGTCGGTGAGGGCGTCGCGCACGGTGGCCGCCGCGACCTCGAATGTACCGGACATGCCCCCAAGCCTAGCCGGCCCCCCTCCCCGTCGCGAAGCCACCCCTCGGGGCCTCCCGCTCCGGAGCCGCGAAGGCACCCGGGCGACCGGGCACGCCCTGTCCCCGCCCCCGGTCCGTCATACAGTGGCGCGATGGAAACGAAGTGGAAGTGGCTGGCGCTGGCGGTGGTACTGGGGGCGGGGCCAGCAGGAGCGGAGGGGTGGCACGGTTACGCCTCCCTGGGCGCGGGCGTCACCCTGGACCACTTCAGCGACTGGCGCGCCAAGGGCCCCACGCTGCAGGCGTGGCTGGGCATCGAGACGCCGCCCGGCCTGTCCCTGGGCGCGGTCTTCGAAACGACCCAGACCTGGGGCCAGCAGTTCGCGCAGGCCCGGGACCCGTCGCAGATGAGCCGCGTGCAGTTGGACTACACCGCCGTGGGCATCGAGGCCCGCCTGCGCTTCCTCGGCGACAAGCCGGTGACGCCGTGGCTGGGCGCGCGGCTGGCGAAGAGCTGGGCGAAGCCCTTCACCCCCAACAGCCTGGGCGAGCTGCGCCGCGAGGACTTCGACGTCACCAGCATGGCCTTCCGCGTGGGCCTGGACGGCTGGTTCGGCGACCACTGGGGCCTGTCCATCGCCACCGCCCTCCAGTTCTGCGACCTGAAGTTCACCAAGGACGCGGACACCAGCACCTGCGCCAAACCCCTCCAGAGCATCACCGCCGGACCCGTGCTGCGCTTTTGATGCGGTTACAGTGCGCGCCCATGAACGCGCCGCCCCCCGTCCCCACGTCAGGCCCCCGCTGGCTGTACCTGCACGGCTTCGCCTCCGGCCCCGCCTCCACCAAGGGCGTGTGGCTGGACGCGCACTGGGCGAAGCAGGGCATCCCCCTGGAGCGCCTCAACCTGCGCGTGCCGTCCATGGAGCGCTTGAGCCTCCACGCCATGCTCGACACCGTGCGCGACGCGCTGGGAGCGCCGCACGAGCGCGCGGTGCTCATCGGCTCCAGCCTGGGCGGACTCGTCGCCGCGCGCACCGCGGAGAAGGAGCCCCGCGTGGGGGCCCTGGTGCTACTCGCGCCCGCGTTCCACTTCGTGGAGCAGCTCCAGCGCCGCATGGGCCAGGAGGGCTGGGCCCGGTGGCAGCGCGAGGGCTTCCTCGAAACGGATGACCACGCGGAGAAGCGCCGCACGCGCGTGCACCACGGCATCGTGGAGGAGGCCCAGGCGATGGATGCCGAACGGGGCGTCTGGCCCGACGTGCGCGTGCCCACGCTCATCGTCCACGGTCGCCGGGATGACACCTGCGACGTGCGCTACTCGCGCGAGTGGGCCCGGGGCAAGCGCCACGTCCGGCTGGTGGAGGTGGACGACGGCCACGAGCTGACCGCTTCGCTGGAGGCCATCGCCCGGGAGGCGGACGCCTTTCTCGCGCCGTGGCGGGGTGGGGAGGACACCCGGCAGGTGTTCACTGCCGACTGACCGGCGAGCGCTGGCGCCCCTGGCGCGCTTGCGTTCCGGACGCGCCGGTTAAGGTGGCGGCCATGAACCGCGAATACCACCGTTGGTACAGCCAGCGGCTGAACCGGGACATGGACGTGCTGCTGTACGGGCACTCGGGCGAGCCCATCATCCTGGTCCCCACCAGCAAGGGCCGCTTCTACCAGGCCGAGGACTTCGGCCTCATCGGCGCCATCGCGGACGGCATCTCCGCGGGCCGCTACGTCGTGGTGTGCGTGGACTCGGTGGATGAGGAGTCCTGGTACAACAAGGACGTCGCCCCCGCCGTGCGCGTGGCCCGCCATGCCCAGTGGGAGGACTACGTCGTCAGCGAAGTGGTGCCGCTGGTGCGCGGGCGCGCCTCCGGAGGGCGGCTCACGCTGGCCGGGTGCAGCCTGGGCGGCTTCCACACGTACAACGTGGGCCTGCGCCACCCGCACGTCTTCCAGCGCCTCATCTCCATGGGCGGCAAGTTCGAGACGGAGGACTTCCTGGACGGCCACCACGACGAACAGGTGTACTTCCACACCGCGCCCCAGTGGCTGCCCGGCCTGCATGACACCGCGCGCCTGAACGCCCTGCGCCGCGTGGAGATGACCCTGGCCGTGGGCGAGCACGACTTCTGCCGCCCCTCCAACGAGCACCTGTCCAAGCTGCTCTGGCAGAAGGACATCCGCAACGACCTGTCCATCTGGAGCGGCGGCACCCACGACTGGCCCGTGTGGCGGCAGATGATCCGCCAGTACCTGCCGGCCTGAAGCACCGCCGCCCGCGAAGCGGCCCCCGCGACTCTTGGACGCCTCAGTTCTCCAGGGGCCGCAGCGTGCCCGCGCTCACGCGCCAGAAGCGCCACAGCACGGCCAGGGCCACGAAGATGAGGCCCGCGCACAGGCCCCACCAGATGCCCAGCACGCCCATGCCCAGGCCGAAGCTGAGCAGCAGCGTCAGGGGCAGGCCCACCGCGTAGTGACCCACGATGTTCGCCAGGAAGGTGAAGCGCGTGTGGCCCGCGCCCCGGAGCACGCCCGCGCCCACGCCCTGCACGCCGTCGAACACCTGGAAGATGGCGCTCACCATCAAGAGCGGCAGCAAGAGCGGCAGCACCTCCGGCGGCGCGCCCGCCAGCCTCGCCAGCCCCTCCGGGAAGAGCGCGAACCCCAGCCCGCTCAGCGACATCACCACCGCGCCGGTGGCGAAAGCCATGAGGCCGCTTCGCCGCGCCTGCGGCGTGTCGTGCGCGCCCACCGCCCAGCCCACCCGCACGCTGCCCGCGTTGCCGATGCCCAGCGCCATGGTGAAGGTGAGGCTCGCGAAGGAGATGGCGATCTGATGCGCGCCCACGCTCGCCGGGCCCAGCCGCGCCGCCAGCACGCCCGCCAGCGCGAACACGCCCACCTCCGCCGCGATGTGCAGCCCAATGGGCAGGCCCACCCGGAACGCGCGCAGCTGGTCCGCGAGCGCCGGCTTCAGGGACGGCGTGCCCGGCACGGGAATCCCAGCCACCGCCCGCGCCACGATGAGCACCTCCAGCGCCGTGCACAAGAGCGTGGACAGCGCCGCGCCCGCCGCGCCCATCGCCGGCACGTGCGTGAGGGGCCCCGCCCACGCGGGCAGTGACGCGCCACCGAAGACGAACAGCGGCACCATCAGGAGGTTCAGGATGTTGGCCACCACGGTGGACACCACCAGCGGCCGGGGATTCCCGATGGCCTGCAGGTACGCGCGCACCGTGAGGAAGATGAGCATCAGCGGCAGGCTGGGCGCGCGGAAGTGGAGGAAGGCGCGCACCTGGACGATCTGCTCCTCGGCCACGCCCACCCACGGCAATCCCGACGGCACGGTGATGAGCACCGCCCACAGCACCAGCCCCACGAACGCGGACAGCCAGATGCCCTGCCAGAGCACGTCGCGGGCGCGCAGCGGGTTGCGGGCACCAATGGCCTGCGACACCAGCGGATCCACGCCCATCATCAGCCCCATGCCGAAGCTGCTGACGGCGAAGAACAGGCTGTGGCTCAGGCCCACCGCCGCCAGCGCGGACGTGCCGGCCCGGCCGACGATGAGCGTGTCCACCAGCCCCATGAGCGACTGGCCCGCCTGCGCGATGCACAGGGGCAGCGCCAGCCCGAGCAGGGCGCGCAACTCCCCCCGGTTCCGGACCGAGTGGGACGACGACACGGACGGCTCGGGGGCATCGGGCGGCATGGCGGGCCTATAGCCTCTTCGGGAGGGGATTGCGCTGCCCGAGCGACGGACGCGCCTCCCCCTCCCCGCCTGACCGCCCCCCCTACGTCAGGGGTTGACGAGCTTGGGGAAGCGCGTCGTGACCAGCGGCGTCTGGAGGCTGTTCACCTTGGACACGCGCACGCCCGCGTCGCTGATGGCATACACGTAGTCGTCCGCCATCACGCTGCGGCGCACGTCCGGCGTGTAGTACCAGGTCCAGTCCGGCGTCTGCACCCGCTGGAACATGTCCGTCATGCTCAGCGCGCCCACCGGGGAGATGCCCGCCTCCAGGTCCACGCGGAACACGCGCAGCTCCGTGCGGAAGCCGTTCCAGTAGTCGTCCCCGCCGTAGGTCCGGGGCGCGTAGTCCGTGAAGGGGATGGCGACCAGGCCCTTGGCCGGGAAGTAGTTGAAGGCCTTGTGCTCATAGAGGGCCTCGCTCCAGCCGTAGGCGGTGCCGACCAGCTGCGTGAAGGCCTCCTTCGGGTTGGCCAGGTCGCTGACGTCGAAGAGCGACAGCTTCAGCGAACGCTCCCCGCAGCAGCCGCCGTTCGCGTCGGTGTGCACGCCCATCGTCAGCAGGTGGTGGTCGCCCACCGGGTGCAGGTACGTGGAGAAGCCGGGCACCTTCAGCTCGCCCACCTTGTGCGGGTTCGCCGGGTCGCTCAGGTCGAAGGTGAAGAGCGGATCCACCTGGAGGAACGTGACGATGTAGCCCCGGGGGCCCACGAAGCGCGCGCTGTAGATGCGCTCCCCTTCGGCCAGGTCCGCGCTGCGGCCCAGTTCCTTGAGCTGGCCGTTCTTCACACCCATCGTCGTCACGCGGCTGGCCGTCGTCGTGCGGCCCCACCACCAGTCCTCGTGGTCCACCTCGGGCAGGCGCGTGGTCACCGTGGTGGCCAGCCGCAGCACGCCTTCGTACTCATCCAGGGCGAACTGGTTGACGGGCACGCCCTCCACCGTGCCGGAGCCCGCATACACCGCGCGGCCCGGCTGACGGGTGTCGAACTTGTGCACGTAGGTGAAGTCCTTCTGCCCCGGCTCCGGCCACCACCAGTAGTGCGAGTGCGCCAGGTAGAGCGAGTCCTTCGACGCGTACACCGTGCCCGGCTCCGCCACCAGGCTGGTGCGCCCCGGCGCCGCCGACTGCGCGTCCAGGTCCAGCGAGGCCACCGTCACGAAGCCCAGCGCGGACGGCGCGTTGCTCCGGTAGAAGTCACTGCACGTCACCGGCAGCGACGTCGTCACGCCCGCCGCGTCCACGTGCTTGCCCGCGGGCAGCCACTGGTCCAGCGTGTTCGCGCGGATGAGCTTCTCGTTGAGCGCGATCTGCTCGTCGATGGCCTTCTCCAGCTTGCCCTCGTTCTTGTAGAGGTCTTCCGAGTACGGCACCCAGGTCTTCACGCCCTCCGGCCAGCGGAACGCATCCGACAGCACGAGGCGCACGGAGCTGTCCACGCGGCGCGCCTGCGTGAAGAGGCCCGGCAGGTACACCTGATCCACCACCTGCGGGTTGGCCAGGTCCGACACGTCCACCGTGGTGACCTTGGTGCTGTCGGCGGCGTAGTAGCCACAGCGGAAGCCAAAGCCGGCGCAGTCGTACATCGGCATCGGCGCGCCATCGCCCACGTAGTAGCCCCCGCTGGACGGAATGCCCGGCAGGCCCTGGCGCACCTGCGAGACGATGACCAGCCGCTGGTGCTCGTCCAGCAGCATCTCCCGGGGCCAGCCCTCCACTTCCAGCGAGCCCGCCAGCGTCAGCTGCTCCGCGGGCCACGAGCGGTGCGCGTAGAGGTGGTTGCCCGACAGCACGAAGATGCGCGTGCCGTCGTTCTGCACGAAGTCCGACTCGTGCACGCCCTCCACCTGGTTGTTGGTGCCGGTGGAGTCCTTCGGGCCCTGCGGGCTGCCACCGCCCGACGAGGCGTCCCCTTCTGCCATGGGAGGAGCGCCGTCCAGGTCGATGCCCCGGTTGCGACCAAACCTCTCCCAGAAGCCAGGTTTCTGCTGTTCCAGGCCCGCGCGCATCTGCTTGGACGCGGTGTCCTCGATGTACTGCTCCAGGTCCGAGCAGGCGGCGAACTCCTCCAGCCGCAGCGACTGCTGCACGGGCTCATTGCCCACCGAGGGCGCCTTGTCGCCGCTACAGCCCACCGCCAGCAGCGTGAGTCCCACTCCTCCGAAACGCGTCCAATGCATGCCTGGGTCCCTCCCTCGAAAGCTTCGCGGGGCGTGGTGCATTGCCACGCCCGTGCCAGGGCGGAATCCCTGGCGCGAACCTGCGATTGCGAGGGTTTGCGGGGCCGGGCCGGGCCCGCGCCGCTCTCAGAAACCTGAGGCGCGCGCGGGGCCCGCGGTGGGAAAACCGAGGGTCTGGGGCACGAAGCGCACGAAGCGCTGCTGAAGCTGCGCGTCCATGCCCTCCAGCTTGAGGCCCATGCCCGTCTGCGAACGGAAGGCGCTGCCCGGGCCGGGCGGGTTGGACCACGCCACCACCGCCTGCGCCTCACACGGGGTGCGCTGGCCGGCCATCACCAGCCGCAGGGACAGCCGGGCGCCCTCGCGCGCGGGCGTGAGCGTGCGCACGAAGAGCCCCTGGGGGCTGGCGTCGTGGCTGAAGCCGCTGAGCGTGGGCCCGCCCGTGGTGTTGAACTCCACCACCGTGAAGAAGGGCACGCGCTCCGCGGCCCTCAGCGGCACGGTGCCCGGCGACAGGCGCGCCATCACCCGCCCCAGCAGCTCGTCCGCGCCCAGGTGCCGCTTCTCCAGGAGCGGCGCGCCGCACAGCTCCAGCGCGCGGGCCAGCACGTCCGGCGCCTCCTCCACCCGCGACAGCAGCACCAGCGGCTTGCGCGGGTACAGCTCCTTGAGGCGCGTGGCCAGGGCCAGCGCCTCGCGCGGCAGCCGGGAGACGTCCACCACGAAGCCATCCAGCCGGTCGCCGTGGGCCGCCGCCTGCGCGCCCGCGTCATCCAGGTCCTTCGCGTAGAGCACGTGCAGCCCTTCGTGCTCCAGCGCCCCGCCCAGGAAGGTGTGCAGGAAGCGGCCGCCCTCCACCAGCAGCACGCCGCGCCCGCGCGGCGGGCCCGTCCAGACGCGCTCCCGGGACGCCCTCACCGCGGCCACCTTCGCCGCCAGGGCCTCCTGGCACACCGGCTTGGGCAGGAAGTCATCCGCGCCCGCGCGCCCGCAGTGCATCACCTCATGGGGCTCGTCCGCCGCGGTGAACATCACCACCGGCACGGCACGGCCAGCCGCGTGCGCCTTCACCGCGCGGCACGCCTCGTCCCCCTGGAGCTTCTCCAGGTGCAGGTCCATCAGGATGAGCGCGGGCACCCGCTGCTGCAGCTCCGCGAGGCACGCGTCCGCCCCCTCCAGCCCCACCACGTCGCAGCCCATGCGCGACAGGTGCAGCCGAATCACATCCCGCGCCGTCCGCGAGTCGTCCACCACGAAGACCAGGTCTCTCGGGCGCGGAGAAATTCCGGGGTTCATCATGACTCCCGGAGATAAGCGGACTCCGGGAAAGTCACCATGCACCCCGCGCGTCAACGTGCGCTGGTGGACGCCTTTTCCGCGTGGCGCGGGACATCAGCTCCGGGGTTCCGCGCGACCGGACAGAAGCTTGGTGAGCTGGCGAGCAATCTGGGCGCACTGGGCCGCGTCCCCGGCCGCCAGCGCGTCCTTGCCGCCCACCAGCAGTTGCTGGACGGTGCCCACGGCGGTCTCCGCCTCCGGGCTGGGGTTCTCCTTGGCGCTCTTCTGGAGCAGGCGCGCCAGCTTCTCCCCGCGCTCCAGCAGCTTGCGGAAGGTCTCCTCCGCCTTGCGCGCGTCCACCACGCCCTGGGCCTGGGCGTAGTTCATCTGCTCCTGGCCCAGCTTCTCCGCCTCGCCCTGCGGCAGGCTGGCGCGGGCCTCCAGACGGACCACCTCCATGTTGCCGGAGGTGAGGTCGGTGGCCTTCACCGACAGCGTGCCTTCGCCGGACAATTCAAAGACGACCTCCAGGGGCGTCTCCCCGCGCGCGGCGACGTGCAGGTTCTTGAGGACCACCTCGCCCAGCTTGTGGTTCTCGTCCTGGAACTCGCTCTCCCCCTGGTACACGGGGATGCGCGCCTCGGCCTGGCCGGAGGTGCCCGGGAAGAAGATGTCGCGCGCCACCACCGGCACGCCCGTGTTGCGGGGGATGAGGCGCTTCACGCGCCCGCCCATCACGCCCACGCCCAGGCTCTGGCTGGCCACGTCCAGGAGCAGCGCCTGCCCGGACTGCCGCAAGAGCTCATCCGCCTGCACCGCGGCGCCCAGCGCCACCGCTTCGTCCGGGTGCACGTCCGTGGAGGGCGCGCGGCCGAAGAAGTCCGCCACCAGCCGGCGCACCATCGGCACGCGCGTCATGCCGCCCACCAGCAGCACCACGTCCACCGAGCGCGGATCCATCTTCGCCTCGGCCATCACGCTCTTGCAGACCTCCAGGCACCGGCGCGACAGGGGCTCGGAGAGGGTTTCAAAGAAGCTGCGCGTGAGCGCGGTGTTGATTTCGGTGAAGCGCTTCACGCCCGCGGTGTGGTCGCCCAGGCCGGAGACGGTGATGCTGGCCTCGTCCCTTTCGGTGAGCTCGCGCTTGGCCGCCTCCGCCGCGACCTTCAGCCGGCGCAGCGACTGCGCGTCCTTGGACACCGCGTCCTGGAAGGCGTCCTCCACCTGCGCCAGGAGCCACTGGACGATGCGCTGGTCGAAGTCCTCGCCCCCGAGCGCGTGGTCGCCGCCGGTGGCCTTCACCTCGAAGACGCCCGCCTTCACGTCCAGGATGGACACGTCGAAGGTGCCACCGCCCAGGTCGAACACCAGCGCGCTGCCCTCGAAGCCGCGCGACAGGCCGTACGCCAGCGCCGCGGCGGTGGGCTCGTTGACCAGGCGCACCACCTCCAGCCCCGCGATGCTCGCCGCCTCGCGCGTGGCCTGGCGCTGGTTGTCGTCGAAGTTGGCCGGAACGGTGATGACGCACTTGCGCACGTCGCGCCCGAAGTGGGCCTGCGCATCCAGCCGCAGCTCCCCCAGGATGAAGGCGGACACCTGCGTGGTGGGCAGCACCCGGCCCGCCAGCTTCACGCGCACGTCGCCGGAGGGGCCGGCCACCAGGGGGTAGGGCACCATCGACTTCGCCTGCTGGACCAACTCCGGCGTGTAGCGGCGGCCCAGGAAGCGCTTGGTGGCCCACACCACCGCGTCGGGTTGTTCCTCCGCCAGCGCCTGGGCGGGTTGCCCCACCACGCGGTCGCCCGCGCGGGTGAGGCCCACCACGGAGGGCGTGAGGCGACCTCCCGCACGCGAGGGGATGAGCCGCGGACGTCCGTCTTCCACGGTCGCGACGACGCTGTTGGTGGTGCCCAGGTCGATGCCGATGACGGGTTCTTGCATGGGGCGAGGAGGCCCACGCTACGGGCCCGCCCCCCATTCCGCCAAGCCCTCTTGCTACCTGGGCGTCACCTTGCGAGCGCTGGCCTGCCTTTGGAGGCCACGCCCGCGTTCACTGAAACAGACCCACAAGGCCCGCTTCCGGCCACCCGGGACCCGGGAAGTCGGCAGGATTGCCGTGGGGGACGCCCCATGCTAAGGGCGCCAGCGTCATGGTGAACGTCTCCATCGCCCGCCGCTACGCCCGCGCCATCCTCGACGTCGCCGCGGAAGGCAACCGCACCGACCTGGTCGCGGAGCAGCTCAACGCCTTCGCCGACGTGGTCGGGCACAGCCCCGAACTGTCGGATGTGCTGCTCAACCCCGCCTACAGCCGCGTCCAGCGCAGCAACGTGGTGGAGGCCGTGCTCAAGGCGCTGCCTTCCCCCGCGGATCCCGCGCTCGCCAACGCGCTGCGGCTGCTGGTGGACAGGAACCGCCTGGGCTACCTGCCCGACATCGCCCGGCTCTACCGCGACATGGCGGATGCCCGCGCGGGCCGCGTCCGGGGTCAGGTCACCAGCGCCGTGCCCCTGTCCGCCGACGCCGTCACCCAACTCCAGCAGTCGCTCCAGCAGCTCACCCAGCGCAACGTCGTGCTGGAGACCCGCGTGGACCCGGCCCTGCTTGGCGGCGTGTCCGCCCAGGTGGGTGGCACCCTCTACGACGGCACCCTGCGCTCCCAGTTGGAGCAGATGCGCCGCGAGCTGAAGTAGCCCGCCTTCCAGCACCCAGACGGCCAACGTCCCAGGTTGGCCGTATTGCCCCGTAGTCCTAGTCAAACCCGTATTTCCCGCTGGCACGGGGAATGGGTATACTTCTCGTCAACGCGGACAAGCCCGCGTTTTCCGAGACGACCCGCCCATGCCGCAGCCCGTGTTCCACCGGCTTCCCGGAGCCCTTCCGTCCTCAGGGGTTCCCGAGGAGTCCTGGCCCTTCCTGAGTGCGTTGCTGAACGCGCCGGGTTGGGGGGTGGCGCTGGTGGGCGCGGACTCCCGCCTCCTCTGGATGAACGACCTGCTGGCGTCGCTGTGCGGCCGGCCGGCGGCGCTCTCCGTGGGGCGGCTCCTGCTGGAAGCCTGGCCGGGGCTGGCGCCGTCGCTGGTGCCGCTCGTGGGCCGGGCGCAGTCGGGCGAGCGCGTGGCGGAGGAATTGGTGTCGGGGCGCTTCGGTGAGGTGGGCACGCTGCGCCACCTGACGGTGAGCGCGATGCCGGCGGCTCCAGCGTCGGCGGGCGTGCTGCTGCTCCTGCGCGACAACTCGGCGCGCCTGCGCGAGGAGGCGGCGCTGCGCGCGAGCGAGGAGCACATGCGCAGCATCGTGGAGATCTCCTGTGACGGGTACTTCTTCCACGACCGCGGGCAGTTCCTGGACATCAGCCCGGGGCTGGCGCGCCTGCTGGGACACTACGAGACGGCGGAGCTGATCGGCCGCAACGTCATCGACTGGGTGGCCCCGGAGTTCCGCGCCCCCGCGCGCGACGCCATGGAGCGCGGCGTGGAGGCCCCCTACGAGGTGGCCATCGTCCACCGCGACGGCCGGCGCATCCCCGTGGAGGTGATGGGCCGCCCCGCCACCTACCAGGGCCGCGCGGTCCGGCTGGCGGCGGTGTGGGACGTCAGCAGCCGCAAGTCCTCCGAGGAGCGCCTGGCGCGCATGGAGCACTTCCGCGAGCAGTTCCTGGGCGTGGTGGGCAACGACCTCAAGGCCCCCCTCCAGACCCTCCAGCGCGACGTGCTCGCCCTCCAACACGCTGCGCAGATGCCGGAAGCCCTGACGGAGCAGGTAGGGCGTGTGGGCCAGGGGGTGCGCCGGGTGGAGCGGATGATCCACCAGCTCATGGACTTCACCCGCGCCCGGCTGTCCGGGGGCCTGCCGCTGCACGCCTCGTCCGTGCACCTGGGACAGGTGGCGGAGCAGGTGCTGGCGGACCGGCGTCAGGCCCACCCCGGCCGCGACCTGCGCCTGACGGCCCTGGGCGACCTGAGGGGCACCTGGGATGGGGGGCGGCTCACCCAGCTGGTGGACGCCCTGCTGGGCAACGCCCTGCACCATGGCCCGGCGACGGCGCCGGTGGCGCTCCAGCTCCAGGGGAATGGGGACGGCGTGACGCTCCAGGTGCACGACCAGGGGCGCCGGGTGCCGCCGGAGAACCACGCCACCCTCTTCGAGCCCTTCCGGCGCTGCGCCTCCTCCTCCGGGGGAGTGGATGGGGACGGCCTGGGACTGTCGCTCTACATCGCCCGGCAGATCGCCCTGGCCCACGGCGGTCGCATCTCCGTGGAGTCGGGGGCCACGGACGGCACCCGGTTCATCGTGTGGCTGCCCCGGACGGGCGGTTCGTCCGCGACCGGCTCCTGAGCCCCCAGGCACCCGAGCCCGCGAGCCGCCCGCCAGGACAGGTGGGGGGCGGGGGGCGGATTCGCACGGGTTCCAACGACCCGCCAGAGGGTGCGGACGGGTCCTCTAAC
>NZ_RAWD01000126.1:0-25085 GCF_003612065.1 Corallococcus sp. CA047B | reverse complement strand
GCTCCCCGCCCACCAGCACCGGCGTCCCGTCCTCCGGCACCCGCAGCCGGACGCCGCCGCGCAGGCCGGGCTCGAAGCGCACCGGGGTGCGGCTCAGGAACGGATCCCCCAGGGGCAGCGACAGCACGCCGCCCGGGCGGCTGAAGTCCGGCGCGTTGCGCGACAGCGCCACGGCGCGCTCGTCGGACAGGAGCCCTTCGAGCAGCAGCCGCTCGCCAATGCGCTGCGGCTGCGCGTGACCGATGATGGTCAGCGCGGGCACGGCATGGGCCGCCTGCGTGGGCGTGCCCTGCGTGCGGACGGCGGTCGTCGAGAATTCAGCGGGGTTCTTGGGGGGCGACATGGACCTCCGGTGAAGCCTACAACGGGCAGGCTGGGCCTGGAGCGACCAGGCGAGCCCTGTGCGCCCCTTCCTTCACTGGGAACGGTGCTTTTCGATGGGACGGGCCGGCGGCCGGCCCCCCGCCTACCCGCACGGTAGGCACCGCCGTGAGGGGCGAATGCCGCGCCCCGGGTCCACCCCGTGAATAGGGTTGAAGGGCCTGCCGTGTGGATCTTCGAGAAAGCCCGAGCCTCCATGTCTCCATCGACCTCGAACATCGCTCCCTTCGACGCCGTCCTCTTCGACCTGGACGGAGTCGTCATCGACACGACCGAGCTGCACTACCGCGTCTGGGAGGACTTCGCCCGCGAGCGGGGCTACACGCCCACGCGGGAGGAGCTGCTCGCCACCAACGGACGGCGGGCGGGGGAGACGCTGCGCGCGTGGTTCGGCGCGGCGCTGAGCGACGAGGAGGTGGAGGCGCTGACGTACGACCGGGAGATGGCCTTCCACCGGTTGCTGGAGCACGAGCCGGTGTCCGCCGTCCCCGGCGTGGGGGCCTACCTGCGCTCGCTGGGGCAGGCGGGCGTGCCCTGGGCGCTGGGCACGAGCGCGCTGGCGGACAACGCGGAGCTGGCCCTGGAGCGCGTGGGGCTGCAGCACCTGTTCCCGGTGCGCGTCACCTCCACGGACGTCACCCGGGGCAAGCCGCATCCGGAGGTGTACCTGAAGGCGGCCTCCGCGCTGGGGGTCGCGCCTGGCGGGTGCGTGGTGTTCGAGGACGCGGTGGCGGGCCTCAGGGCCGCGCGGGCCGCGGGCGCGGCGTGTGTCGCCGTCGCCACGTCGTTCCCGCGCGACATCCTGGTGCGCGAGCAGCCGGACTTCCTGGTGAAGGACTTCCGGGACCTGCCCGCGCCCCTGCGTCCCGGAAGCGCCGGCGCCTTCAGGGAGCTGATGGCACCTCACCCGTGAGCACGCAGATGCGCACGTCCGGGTCGCACTTCACGGGGAACAGCGGGTTGATGCCGGAGCCGCGCAGCCGCCCCGCGTCGTAGTCCGCGTACGGGTCGCACTTCGCCTCGTCCGGTCCGCCATCCGCGCCCTGACACGACACCACCGGCCAGATGCCCTTCACGGTGTACTCGGCGGTGCAGCCGTTCTCCGTGTAGACGAGGTCCGAGGTGAACTGCGTGCCCGGAATCTCCGGCGTGTTGTAGATGCGCAGGTTGCTCCACGTGTAGCCGAACTCCTGCGCGGGCAGGATGCCCCCGTCGGGCGCCTGGGCCTCGGTCACGTCCAGTCGCGTGGGGGTGAGCTGGGGCACCGTGCAGAAGCGGTCCTCCCCCGGCGTCTCGGAGGCGAAGGGCCCCACCGCCGTGGCGCTGGCCTTGGACGCATCCGACAGACGCGAGGCGAAGTCCCGCAGGAGGTTTCCCAGCCGGGCGCTGCGCACCCCCACGGTGTCAGGGGCCTTCGGGTCCGGGTTGAAGAACTTCTGCAGGCCCAGGGGCTCCGGCTTGAGCCGGGCGCAGACGAGGTCCGGGTTCTGCCCGGCCTTGAGCTCATACGTCGTGGCGAACGAGCCGGTGGAACTCTCGAACACGGCGCGCCCCACCACGCAGGGGGCCACCGGTTCACTGCCACAGGCGCCGGCGGTGACGACCGCGGCCGCCAGGCCTCCACTGATTGCCATCCATCGAAGCTTCATCGCGGGTGTCCTTTCTGTCGGGCGCGGGGCCTAGAAGCTCAGCTTGGCGCCCAGGCGGATGGAGCGCGGTGCCTGGTAGGCGGTGGGCCGCTTGAAGTTGGGGTTGACGTCCGCTTCGGTGATGCGAACGCTCGTCGCCGTCGCGGTGAAGACCTGGCAGTTCTCGTTGGGCGTCTTGTCGAGGCAGGCGGTGAGGTTGTCCGGCGTTCCGCCCTGCTCGATGGCGTACACGCGCGCGGTGGTGAAGGTCTGGTCCACGTCCGTGTACTGCTGGAAGTTGAAGAGGTTGAAGACGTCCAGCGACACGGTGAGCACGGAGTCCTTCACCAGCCGCTGGCTGAGGCCCACGTGGCCGTCCACGCCGTGCACCCAGGGCAGCCGGCCGGCGCTGCCGCGCGGCAGGATGAAGGTCTCCGAACCGCTGCGGCGCGGGTTGGCGCCCAGGTAGTTGAGCGGCGTGCCCGAGCGCGCCCGGTAGTTGCCGCCCACGTTGATGCTGGTGCGCGGGGTGATGAAGAACTCCTTCGCGCCGAACACCTTGAACGCGTGCGTGCGGTCCCCGGGCAGCGGGCCGTCGCGGTTGATGGTGAGCGTCACCAGGTCGAAGTCGCGCGTGAGGTTGGGGGACAGCTGCCCGGTGTCCGCGCGGAACAGGCCGGAGTAGTTCCCGCGCAGCGTGGACCAGGTGTAGCTGGCCTGGGCCAGCCACCCGTTGGTGAAGGCGCGCTGGAAGTAGAGGTTCACCGCGTCGTACTTGCGCTTGGCCAGCGGGAAGTCCGTCGAGTAGCCCTTGCCCGGGTTGCCCAGGAAGAAGGTGCTGCCGTCGTCGCGGCTCATGTCCTCGATGACGTCGTTGAGGTAGCGCTTGGTGTACGTGGCGCCCACGCGGCTTGACGCCAGCAGCTCGTACTCACCGCCCAGGACGAACTCGTCCGCGGACTGGGCGCGGATCTGCGGATCCACCGGCACGCGGTCTCCACCCTGAGCGTCCCAGAGCTGGTTGGGGTTTTCGCGGTTGCCAAGGGGCCTGCGGTTGGCGTCCAGGGTGCACCCGGTGCGCAGCGACTCCTCCTGCGACGGGTTGCACGCGGCCGCGTTGTAGGTGGCGGACAGGAGCTGCTGCTGGGGGAAGGACAGGTCCGCCATGTCCAGGGGGACGTTCTCGAAGAAGCGCGCGTAGTTGGCGAAGAGCTTCGCGCGGCCCGCCTGCGTCGGGTCGTAGATGACGCCCAGGCGCGGGGACCACTGGTTGGGCAGGTGCAGGCCCACCTCCCCGTCCAGGCCGTAGAGCGTCTGCACGTCGTAGCGCAGGCCCGCGTTGACGGTGACCTTGTCCAGGATGGACCAGCTGTCCTGGATGAAGCCGCCCACGGTGGTGGACGTGGAGGTGCCTTCCTTGCTGGCCAGGAACACCGGCTGGTCGGGCGCCTCCAGGTAGCCGTACTGGTTGATGCTGAAGAAGCAGCTTCCGTCGGTGCACTCCTGCCAGGGGGTGAGGCCGGTGCGCGCGCGGTTGTTGTAGAAGCTCATGCGCTCGATGTCCGCGCCGGCCTTGAGGATGTGGTGGCCCAGGGCCTCCAGCAGGTACGTGCCCATCACCTTGCCCTGCACGCGGTCCAGGCGCTGGATGCTGATGGTGCCGGGGCCGCCGGTGGAATAGGCGGTGACGGGGCAGCGCAGGGCGCGCTCGGCGGGGGTGGTGCCGCAGACGTTGGGGTCGGGCAGGGCTTCGAATTCGTCGATGGTGTGGGGGCCGGGGTTGCGGGTGCGGCGCCACGCGATGTTGGACTGCGCGGACAGGCCCTTCCCGGAGCCCAGGCCGGAGCCGTCCGAGGGCAGGATGGAGTCCGCCTGGTGGTGCCAGCCGAGCGTCGCGTCCACGAGCAGCTTCTTGTCGAAGAAGGACGACGTCTGCTTCGCGACCAGGTCCAGCGCGCTGTTCTCGCGCCGGGTGGCGATGGCTTCATAGGCGCCCTGCACGAAGCCGGTGCAGGACAGGCTGGTGCACACCTCCGGTTCGCCGTCGTCGCTGAAGGCGTACTTGTTGGTGCCACCGGACGAGCGCGGCGTGCCGAAGACGGAGACCGCGAGGCTGTGGTCCTGGTTGAAGTTGTAGGTGAGCTTGCCCAGGTACTGGATGGAGCGCTCGTCGGCGAAGCGGCTGACCTGGGTGCCTTCGATGGGCGTCGCCTGGGAGAAGCCGGTGGTGGTGTCCTTGCGGCGGTCGCCTGCCTTCTTGCAGCCGTTGTCGTCCTCCCCCGTGCAGATCTCGAAGGTGGACAGCTGGCGGTCCACCTGGATGCGGTTGAAGGACGGCGCGACGCCCACGTAGAACCAGAGCTTGTCCTTGAGCAGGGGGCCGCCCAGGTCGAAGCCGAAGTCGCCCAGGTTGTGGGCGCTGCCCTGCGCGGAGATGACGCTGCCCTCGCGGCGCACCACGGTGCCCGCCGTCTGGAGGGAGCCCGGGGCCATGTTGGCGAAGACGGAGCCGTGGAACTCGTTGGAGCCGGACTTGGTGACGACGTTGAGCACGCCGCCGGTGGAGCGGCCGTACTCCGGCATGTAGCCGCCCGTGATGATGTTGACCTCCTTGACGAACTCCACGGACAGGGGCGTGCCCAGGGTGCCCACGCCGGGGTCGTTCACGGACAGGCCGTCCACGACGTACTGGCTCTCCGGGGAGCTGCTGCCGCTGATGCTCACGCCGTAGCGGTCCTCGGTGGCGCCGGGGGCCAGCTCCGCCAGGCCTTCGAAGGAGCGGGACGCGGAGCCCTTGGTGCCGGGGCGGATGACGGCGATGTTGCGGATGAAGTCCTGGTCCACGGTGACGCCCGCGGCGCTGGAGCCCACGTCCACGCTGGGGGGCGCGCCCACGACCTCGACGTTCTCCGTGAGGCCCTCGTCGGGGAGCAGCTCGGCGTTGAGGCGGATGGTGCGGTCGATGCGCAGGAGGACACCGCCGCGCTCGTAGAGCTTGAAGCCCTGGGACTCGAAGCGCAGCAGGTAGGTGCCGGAGGGCAGCTGGGGGATGCGGTACAGGCCGCTCTTGTCGGAGACGACCGTGCGCTCGCCCTGGAGCTGGGGAGAGGTGGCGGTGACGACGACGTTCTCCAGCGGGCTCTTGTTCGCGGCGTTCGTCAGGGTCCCGGTGATGACCGAGTTGCCCTGGGCGAAAGCCCCGGTTCCCCACAGCAGCACCGCGAGCCACAGCCCACGGTTGACACGGTTGCGTCTGGACACGGAATGCCCCTCCCGGCGAAGGCGGCGCACTTTGTCGCAAAACGTGAGAAATCCACCAGCTACAAACAATCCGGCTGGTCTGTTAGTGCGGGGAATGCCCGACCCGGTGCGTCGCAAAGGGGAGGGACGGCCCCGCTTCCAGGAACTGGATCGTTCCGGCGAGCGGGTTGAAGGTCTCGGACACCCAACCAAGGAGTACGCACACATGGCGATCTTCGTGACGACGACGGACCCGCAGGGCTTGATTGACGGAATCAAGAGCGCGGTGGCTTCCAAGAAGGTGGCGGGCTGGGCCTATGACGCCGAGGGCGATGTGACGTCCTCCGAGGCGTCGCTGGCGAACCAGGCGTGGTTCCGGCCCACACTGGTGCCGGGGGCGGGCGTGGTCTTCACCATCAGCGCGCAGAAGGACAAGGCCATCTCGACGGAGGCCTACGCCGCGTACCACGGGCGTTTCCTGGAGACGCTGCTGAGCCACTTCGCGTCCCAGTTCACCACGGCCAGCGTGACGGCCAGCGGCGAGTCCCGCGCCGGAGACGTCGTCAAGGGCGGCTGAGCGTCCTGACGCGTGCGGGAGCCCGTGCAGTCCCAGCGGGCTCCCGTCGTACCCCTCCGGTGGTCAGGGAATGTTCTCGGGCTCGGAAGAGAAGAGGGCGTGGAAGAGGGTCGTCCGGGGGGGCTTCATGAAGTGGACGTAGAGGGGCACGGGCGTCTGGGCGATGTCGAGCGGAAGGGCGGTGGCGCCGTAGTCCGCCTCGATGCGCTGGGCGATGGCCTCCGCGATGCCTTGCAACTCCAGGGGAATGGGCTTCAGGAACACCTGGGAGTCCTTGAGGTGCGTCCCCTGGAACTCCCTTCGGACACAGTGAACGGTGTAGACCGGGGCCAGGATGCTGAGGTACCCGACAACCGTCCAGGCCAACTGGGTGCGGTGTAGGACCTCCACTCGCGGAGGGTAGACGAGGACGCCGAAACATCCATTCACCGACGCCGCCATGTAGTCGCCGACGGTGCATTCAGGGAGCGCTCTCCTGAGTTGGTTGAGCAAGGCCCTCCAGCGGTCCAGTTCCTTGAGCTTTTCGTTCCAGAGCGCCTCGAAGCGCTCGAATTCAGGACTGGGCTCAATCCGGAAGTCATACAGGTCATCCGCACGCCAGTAATGACGCGCAATCGCAATCAACTCTTCGGTGGAAGGCGTCATGGCTTCTGGAACCTGGGCTCGACAGGCATGGTTTCGCGCCGACACGTCTTCGATACGCGCGAGCCTACGATGGCCTCGGAGAGCGCGAGAGTGTAGGTGCCCCTGAACTCCTCGCAGGCAAGTCCCAGCGGGGTCGTGGGGGTGACCGCACGAAACACCGTCTGCGCCGCCAGGTTCGCGCAGTCCGCTGAAATACGTTGGGCAAGCGGCAGCGGAATGGGGCCCATGCGGCTTGTTTGCATGGGAAGTCCGATCCCGAGCTGGCACGGGTAGACCTCGCCGGTGTCGCGCCGCAGCGGCACCCGGACACAGGCTTCCCGCCAACCTCCCGCCCCGGGCCCCGTCTGCTCCACGATGTTGACGAACTTGAAGTGCTGGGGCTGAAGCCTGCCCTCCACGATGGTGCCCGTGGCCATACAGCCCGTCATCCACCACGACACCACCGCGAGCACCGCCCGCGCACGTACCGTCGCGTCCATGTCTTCCCCCCCGGGAAGACACGGAGCACACCTCAGAATCCGCGCAGCGCTCCACCGTCACAGGCGATGGACTGTCCGCTGATATACGCGGCCGGCTCCGACGCCAGGAATGTCACCAGCGCCGCGAACTCCTCCGGCCTTCCCAGCCGCCGCGCGGGGATGTTCGGCGCCACCTTCTCATCCGACAGGCCCAGGTCCTTCATCCGGTCCGTCGCGTGGTAGCCCGGCAGCGCCGCGTTCACCGTGATGCCATACGGCCCCACTTCATTGCTCAGGCTCTTCACCAGGCCCAGCAATCCCGCGCGCAGGCCGTTGGACACCGTGAGGTTGTTCATCGCCTCGCGCGCCGCCGTGGATGTCACCAGCACGATGCGGCCCCAGCCCTGCGCCTTCATGCCCGGCAGCGCCGCTTGAATCGCATCCACCGTGGACAACCACAGGCTCTGGAAGCCCGTCTGCCATTGCTCTCCGGTGATGGCCTCGAAGCCGCCCGCCGGAGGCCCGCCCGCGTTCACCACCAGCACGTCCAGGCCGCCCAGTTTCTCCGTGACCTCGCGCACCAGCTCGCGCGCCGTGCCCGCCTGCGTCAGGTCACACGGCACCGCCAGCGCCGCGCCCAGCTCCTTCGCCGCCTTCTCGAGCTTCTGCCCGCCGCGCGAGGAGATGGCCACCGTCGCGCGCTCCTTCACCAGCGTCTCCGCGATGGCGCGCCCCAGTCCCGAGGACGCTCCCGTCACCAGCGCCCGTCTACCCTTCAGGCCGAAATCCATCCGCGTGCTCCTTCATGAAAGGGGTCAGCCGGCCGCGGATGAGCTTCGCCGCCGCGTCCAGGTCCACGTCCTCGGGGCGCTTCAGCCCCTGCGACAGCTCCGCCACGATGCCGCCCGCGATGACGCCCACCTCGTAGGCCAGCCGGTAGGGCACCCGGCTGAAGCTCACCAGCGAGTAGCGGCTGACGAACTCCCCCGGAAACGCATTGAGCAGCACCTTCTCCACGCCCTTCTCCAACAGGAAGCGCGGGTCGCCCGTGCTGTCGCGCATCTCGATGAAGTTCTCCACCGCCATGTCCGCGATGGCGTCCGCGTTCGTCTTGCGCAGCGCCTCGAACGTCTGGAACGCCGCCTCCCAGTCCTGCTGCTTCGCAAGCAGCGCGTCCAGCACCACGCAGTCCTCGAAGCCGCAGTTCATCCCCTGCCCGTAGAAGGGCACCATGGCGTGCGCCGCGTCGCCCAGCAGCAGCGTGCGCCCACCCACGCGCCAGGGCGCGCACTTCACCGTCACCATGTGCCCGGTGGGCCGCGCGAAGAACTCCTCCACCAGCCCGGGGATCAGCGCCTTCGCGTCCGGGAACTGCTCCTGGAAGAACGCCTCCAGCGCCGCGGGCGTCTCCAGGCTCGCGAAGCTCAGCGGCCCCTTCCACGGGAGGAACAGCGTGCAGGTGAAGCTGCCGTCCTCGTTGGGCAGCGCGATGAGCATGAACGCGCCGCGCGGCCAGATGTGCAGCGCGTGCTTCTCCATCTGGAAGCTTCCACCCGGGCCCGGCGGAATCGTCAGCTCCTTGTACCCATGCCCCAGCGGCTCCTGCGTCGCCTGCGGCTGCAACGCCTGTCGCACCGCCGAACCGGAGCCGTCCGTGCCGAACACCACCGTGTCGCGCACCTCGCGCGTCTCACCCGTGGTCTCGTCCAGCACCGTCAGCGTCCCCGCCGACACGTCCGCCTGGGTGACCCGCTGCCGGAAGCGGATGCTGACGCGCCCCGTCGCCTCCGCCTGCGTCATCAGGAACTGGTTCAACCACCCGCGCGACAGCGAGTTGATGTGCTGCGAGTCGTCCTTGCCGTAGGGCTGGTACGCCAGCTCCCCCTTCACCGGGTGGATGACCCGCCCGCGCATGGGGATGGCGTGCTTCAGCGCCTCCTCCTCCAGCCCCACCTGCCGCAGCGCATGCAGGCCGCGCGTGGAGATGGCCAGGTTGATGGAGCGCCCCGCGTCCAGCGCCTCGCGGCGCATGTCCGGCCGGCGCTCCAGCACCTCCACCGTGTGGCCCCGGCGGGCCAGGTACAGGGACAGCAGCGAGCCGACGAGGCCCGCTCCCACCACCGTCAGCTTCGGCTCATTCGAGGGCATGGGCTTCCAGCGTCCGCACGAAGCGGAAGACGTCCAGGTACGTGTTGTAGAGGGGCGCGGGCGCGGCGCGGATGATGTCCGGCTCGCGGAAGTCGCAGATGATGCCCGCCGCCGACAGCCGCCCCAGCAGGCGCTTGGGCTCGCCCTTGAACCGCAGGGACAGCTGCGCCCCGCGCTGCTTCGGATCCTTCGGCGTGGTGATGGTCACGAACCCGCCGGGCAGCCGGTTGAGGAGGAACTCCAGGAAGCCGGTGATCTTCTCGCTCTTCGCGCGCACCGCCTCCATCGTGGCCTTGTCGAACAGCTCCAGCGACGCGCGCAGCGCCGCCAACTGGAAGATGGGCGGGTTGGACAACTGCCAGCCCTCCGCGCCCGGCAGCGGGTCGAAGGTGGGGCCCATCTCGAAGCGGGTGGCCTTGTTGTGGCCCCACCAGCCCTCGAAGCGCGGCAGCTCCGGCGAGTGCGCGTGCCGCTCGTGCACGAACACGCCGCCCAGGCTTCCCGGCCCGCCGTTGAGGTACTTGTACGAACACCACACCGCGAAGTCCGGCCCGTCGTCGTGCAGGGCGAACTTCAGATTCCCCGCGCCGTGCGCCAGGTCGAAGCCCACCTTGCAGCCCTGCGCGTGCGCCACGCGGGTGATGGCCCCGATGTCGAACGCCTGCCCGGTGAGGTAGTTCACGCTGCCCAGCATCACCAGCGCGACCTCCTTCCCGTGCCGCTCCACCGCTTCGAGGATGTCCTCGGGGCGCAGCGTCTCCTCGCCCTCGCGCGGCATCAGCCGGACGATGGCCTCCTTCGGGTCGTAGCCGTGGAAGCGCGCCTGGGAGGCCACCGCGTACTGGTCCGACGGGAAGGCGTTGCCTTCAATGAGGATCTTGAAGCGCTCGCGCGTGGGTCGGTAGAACGACACCATCATCAGGTGCAGGTTCACCGACAGGGTGTTCATCACCACGACTTCCTGAGGCTGCGCGCCCACCAGCCGCGCTACCTGTTCGGTGAGCAGCTCGTGGTACGGCAGCCAGGGGTGACGGCCGTGCACGTGGCCCTCCACGCCCAGCCGCTCCCAGTCCTCCATCTCCATCTGCACGTACTTGCGCGCCTTGCGCGGCTGGAGGCCCAGCGAATTGCCCGCGAGGTAGATGGCCGGGGCCCCGGAGGGGCTGGCAACGTGCAGGAATTCGTCGCGGTAGGGCCGCAGCGGATCCTGCGCGTCCAGGGTGTGCGCGAAGGCGTCGGTGCTCTCGTAGACAACAGGGGCCGTCATGGTGCGAAGTCCTCGTGCGAGCGCCCCAACCACTCCAGGGCGTTGCGAAAGAGCAGCCGCTCGCGCACCGGCGTCTCCAGGTCCGTCAGGGATTCGATGAGCGTGCCGGGCCGGTCCTCGCCCAGCGGGAAGGGATAGTCACTGCCCAGCGCCACCTTGTCCGCGCCGAACAGCTTCACGATGGCGCGCAGCGCTTCCGCGTCGTGCACCAGCGAGTCCACCCAGAAGCGCCCCAGGTAGTCGCGCGGCGCCACCGGGTTGTCCACCGCGACCAGGTCCGGGCGCACCTCGAAGCCGTGCTGGATGCGGCCAATCGTGCCCGGGAACGCGCCGCCGCCGTGCGCGAACGCGAGCCGCAGCCTGGGCAGCCGCTCCATCACCCCGCCGAAGATGAGCGAACAGATGGCCAGCGACACCTCCGCCGGCATGCCCACCAGCCACGGCAGCCAATACTTCGCCATCTTCGCCTCACCCATCATGTCCCACGGGTGCACGAAGACGGCGGCGCCCAGGTCGCTCGCCGCCTGGAAGAAGGGGAAGAGGGCCGGGTCGCTCAGGTTCAGGTCGTTGACGTGGCTGCCAATCTGCACGCCCGCGAAGCCCAGCGTGCGCACGCAGCGCTCCAATTCCTTGACCGCCAGGTCGGTGGATTGGAGCGGCACCGTGCCCAGGCCCACGAAGCGCCTGGGCGCCGTGGCCACCGCGGAGGCCAGGTGGTCGTTGAGGAATCGCGCCACCTCCAGGCCGTGCTCGGGCTTCGCCCAATAGCTGAACAGCACCGGCACCGTGGACAGCACCTGCACCTGGACGCCGTGCGCGTCGCACTCCACGACGCGCTGCTGGGGGTCCCAGCAGTTGCTTTCGATTTCGCGGAAGAACTTCCCGTCATCCCGCAGCATCCGCGCGCGGCACGGCGCGTGATGGTCCAACGTGATGAAGCCGCCGTAGCCGAAGCGCTCGGCGAAGCGGGGCATCTCCGGGGGCAGGAGGTGCGTGTGGATGTCGACCTTCACTTGGGCGCACCACCCCGGGTCACCTTCGTGCCGCATTGCTTGCAGGTGCAGTGCTCCGGGTCGCCGTAGAAGTGCTCGAACACCGGCGGCAACTGCGTCACCAGGTTGGTGACGTGCAGCGATTCCTCATAGAGCTTCACGCCGCACTTCGGGCACAGCCAGAGGAACGAATCCAGCTCCTGCGGCTGACGGCGGCGCTCCAGCACCAGCCCCACCGTGCCCGCGGGGCGCTGCGGCGAGTGCGGCACCTTGGGCGGCAACAGGAAGATCTCCCCCTCGCGGATGGGGATGTCCTGCACCTGCCCCTCGTCGATGACGCGCAGGGTGATGTCGCCTTCGAGCTGGTAGAAGAACTCCTCGCCCTCGTTGACGTGGAAGTCCGTGCGCGCGTTGGGACCGCCCACGACGGTGACCATGAAGTCCCGGTCCGCCCACACCTGCTGGTTGCCGACGGGCGGCTTGAGCAGCGGCCGGTGCTCGTCGATCCACTTCTTGAAGTTGATGGGGGTCAGTCGTCCCATGTCACACGTCTCCAATGGTGGCGATGCACTTCAGTTCAATGGCGATGGGCGTGGGCAGCCGGTTGATTTCGAGCGTGGTGCGGCACGGAGGGCTGTCCTTGAAGTACTCCGCCCACAGCCGGTTGTACGTGGGGAAGTCCTTCTTCATGTCCGTGAGGTACACCGTCACGTCCACCAGCCGGTCCCACGACGAGCCCGCGTCCTCCAGGATGTAGCGCACGTTGCGGAACACCGAGTGGCACTGCGTCTCGATGTCATACGAGACGATGTTTCCTTCCGCATCCAGCTCCACGCCGGGGATGGCCTTGCTGCCGCGCTCGCGCGGGCCCACGCCGGAGAGGAACAACAAGTTGCCCACACGGCGCGCGTGCGGGTAGAGCCCGACGGGCTCCGGGGCCTTCTTCGAATCGATCCGCTCGCCAGCGCTCACGCGTTGCTCCAGGGGCAGCAGGGCTTCACAGCTTGATGCAGACGTTCTTGGGTTCGGTGAAGAAGCGCAGCGCGTCCCAGCCGCCCTCGCGGCCCACGCCGGAGTCCTTCACCCCGCCGAACGGCGTGCGAAGGTCGCGCAGCATCCAGGTGTTCACCCAGACGATGCCGCTGTGCAGCCGCGAGGCGAACCGGTGCGCGCGCGTCAGGTCCTTCGTCCACACGCTGCCGGCCAGGCCATAGCGCGTGGAGTTGGCCCAGGCGAGCACCTCCTCCTCGTCGTCGAAGGGCATCAGCGTGGCCACCGGCCCGAAGATCTCCTCCTGGTTGGTGCGGCACGAAGACGACAGGCCCTCCACCAGCGTGGGCTCCACGAACCAGCCTTGCTCACAGCGGCCCGGCACCTTCGCGCGCCGGCCGCCGGTGAGCACGTGGCCACCCTCCTGCTTCGCGAGGTCGATGTAGCCCAGCACCTTCTCGAAGTGCTCGCGCGACACCAGCGCGCCCTGGTCCGTGCCCTCCACCAGCGGGTCCCCCACCTTGAGGGCCTGGGTGCGCGCCACCAGCGCTTCCTTGAAGCGCGCGTAGAGGGGCCGCTGCACGAAGATGCGCGGGCCGCACAGGCAGATCTGACCTTGATTGGCGAACGACGAGCGCAGCGTGGTGGACAGCGCCTCGTCGAAGTCGCAGTCCGCGAAGATGACGTTGGGGTTCTTGCCGCCCATCTCCAGCGACAGCTTCTTGAAGGCGGGCGCGGCCACGCGGGCGATTTCGGCGCCGGTGCGCGTGCTGCCGGTGAAGGAGATGGCGCTGACGTCCGGGTGGCGCGTGAGCGGTCCGCCCACGTTCGGCCCCAGGCCGTGCACCAGGTTGAGCACGCCCGGGGGCAGGCCCGCGTCGCGGCACACCTGGGACAGGAGGAACGCCGTCATGGGCGTCACCTCCGACGGCTTCGCCACCACGCAGTTTCCAATCGCCAGCGCGGGGGCGATCTTCCACGTCAGCAGGTACAGCGGCAGGTTCCACGGCGAGATGCAGCCCACGACGCCCAGCGGCGAGCGCAGCGTGTAGTTGAGCGCCACGCCGTCCATGGCGTGCGCCTCGCTTGCGAACTGCGTCGCCGCGTCGGCGAAGAACTCGAAGTTGAGCACGCTGCGCGGGATGTCCACCGTGCGCGCCACCGACAGCGGCTTGCCCGTATCGATGGACTCCGCCCGGGCGAAGGCGTCCAGGCGTTCGTGGATGAGCCCCGCGATGCGCCGGAGCATCCGCGAGCGCTCCGTCGCCGGCAGCGCGGACCAGGCGGGGAACGCCCGGCGGGCCGCCTCCACGGCGGAGTGCACGTCCTCCTCGCGCGAGTCCGGCACGTGCGCGTACAGCGCGCCCGTCGCGGGCTCCGGCTTGTCCAGCCACTGGCCGCCCTTCGCGGGCACCAGCTCGCCACCGATGTAGTTGAGGACCTTTTCCAAGGCAGCGCCCTCCTGGGGGAGACGGGAACGCGCGGCAATCTATGCCGCGCCCGTCCGCCTCCTCCAGGATTCCGAGCGCATCCGTCGGTTGGCGCTCGCTTGCGCGGCCGTCGTGCCTCCCGGATGCTGCCGCCCCCATTCCGCCCGTGAACCTGGCCGGTGGAATTACAGGTTGGGCAGAGAAAGGATCCGGAGATGACCTCGACGACGGATGTGATGACCCTGGCACAGACCCTGGACGCGGCGCGGCGCGAGCGGCGCGAAATCCCCCCGTTGACGCACGCGCACCCGAACCTGTCGGTGCCGGACGGCTATGCGGTGCAGGCCCAGGGCATCCGGCTGCGCGAGGCGCAGGGTGAGCGGCGCGTGGGCCTGAAGATGGGCTTCACCTCCGAGGCGAAGCGCCAGCAGATGAACCTGGGCTCGCCCATCTTCGGCGTGCTGACGGACCGGATGCTCGTGCCGGCGGGCGGCGTGGTGCACGTGGGCGCGGGCATCCACCCCCGCATCGAGCCGGAGATCGCCTTTCGCACGTCGAAGGAGCTGAAGGGCACCGTGACGCGCGACGAGGTGCTGGACGCGTGCTCGGCGGTGTTCGCGGCGATGGAGGTGCTGGACTCGCGCTTCGTGGGCTTCAAGTACTTCAGCCTGCCGGACGTGGTGGCGGACAACGCGTCGTCGTCGCTGTTCGTGCCCGGCACCACCGAGCGCGGCGTGCGCGACCTGGACCTGACGAAGCTCCAGATGCGCATGGAGGTGAACGGCAAGGTGGAGGGCGAGGCGCGCTCGGACGCCATCTCCGGCGACCCGGTGGTGTCCCTCATCCAGTTGTGCGCGCTGCTCGCGGAGCGCGGCGAGGTGCTGCCCGCGGGGAGCCTGGTGCTGTCGGGCGCGGCCACCGCCGCGTACCTCATGAAGCCGGGCGACCACGTGAAGCTCACCGTGGACGGCCTGGGCACGGTGGAGGTGACGGCGCGGGAGTAGGGCCGTCAGTACAGCACGCCATCCCTGGGCTGGAGGGGCGGGGGCAGTTCGGTCTCGCCCAGCATCTGCCGCAGGTTGATTTCGATGGTGCGGCACAGCGCCGTCATGGGCGTGTCGCTGACGCCGTCCTCGAAGGGGTCCTCCACGTCGCGGCCCACCGCGTCCATGGCGATGAAGAGGAACGCGATGATGGCGGTGACCAGCGGCGTGAGCACGCCCAGGTCCGCGACGACGCCCAGGGGCAGCATGGCGAGGTAGGCGCGCACCATGGCGTGCGGAAGGATGTCGTACTGACGGGGCAGGGGCGTGTTCTTGATGCGCTCGCACGCGCCCAGGTGGTTGGTCAGGTCCGTGAGCGTCTCGTCCATGGCGACGCGCAGGTAGACTTTCTCCGGGTGCTCGATGTCGCTGTAGACGCGGCGCATGCGCGTGGACATCCACAGGAGGATGGCGGAGGGCACGTTCTGCTCGTCGCGCAGCGCCTCCAGCATCGACGGGCGGAAGTACGGGGTGATCTCCGGGAAGGGGTCCTGCCTGCGCAGGTGGCAGCGCAGCGCGTTCACGAAGCCGATCTGCGCGTAGATGAGCTCGCGGGCATCCTCGGTGATGCCCTCGAACACGCCGGTGATGACGCCCCGGGGATGGCTCCAGTCGGACGGGGGATGTTCGAACGTGGCCAGGTTCGCGCGCGGGGTGCCCGGCTTGCGCAGGTCGCGCGCCTTGCCGAACTGGTCTCGCACCGCGCCGTCGCCCACCTGGGACCATGCGGGCGACAGCGCGGGGCCTTCCGGCTGCACCGCCATCTGCACCAGCCGCGACGCGGACGAGGGGGTCTCCAGGGTGCCGTCGCTGCGATGCGAGCGGGGCGCGGGCAGGAAGGTGATGACCTGCCGGGCCAGGGTGCGGGAGGAGTTCACGATGCCGCCCCAAATGGTGCGCGCCTCCCACCAGCGCTCGTAGGCGGAGTTGTTGCGGAAGGCGAGCAGCACGCCCAGCGCCGCGGCGAGCACCGTCACCGGCAGCGCGGGCACCGACAGCCACTTCGCGCCCATCACCTCGTAGCCCAGGGCGATGGCGAGCGCGAGGACGACGTGGACCGCGACGGGCACGCCCGTGTAGCGAAGGACGATGCGCCAGGACAACATCCGACCGACGATCATCGCGCGGGCACTCCTTGCCGGGGAGAGAGCCCGGTGCGGCCCGGGATGTAGTGCCGCACCGCCAGACTGGCAATGCGGCGCGTTACTTCCGCGTCCGCCGTCCGGGCCAGCGCTGTTCCGCACGCCTGGGGAGCGTGCGGAACCCAACGAAAGCGCTCAGGCCCGCGACTTGGAGAAGACGATGCTCACGCCGGTGTCCGGCACCGTCACGGTGAAGGTGCGCTCCACCGTCGCCAGGCCGTTGCCGCCGCGCGCCGCCAGCTCCAGGAAGAACGCGCCGGTCGCCTTCAGGTGGAAGGACTGGGCCCAGGACTGCGACAGGGCCTTGAACGCGCCGGAGAAGACGGCCGGGGAGCGCTGCTCGTTGTTGCGCAGGTCCAGCAGGCCCGCGCGCAGGTCGTGCCACTTGGACACCGTGCCGGGGTTCTTCTGGATGACCTCCGCGAACGTCAGCATGCTGTTGCCCAGCTGTCCTTCCGTGTACGCGAAGAGCCCCACGAGCGGATGGTTCTTGAGCGTCGCGGCGGCCGTCTTCGCCGCGTCGGACGCGGACCAGTTCTGGTCCAGGTACGCGCGCCACAGGCCCGCGTACACGGACTCGCGCACGGTGGGACGGTCGCGGCACGGCACGGAGTACCAGGGCAGCGCCCGGGCCAGCGCGCGTGCGAAGACGGTGGGCGCGTCGGGGTCCGCCGAGTGGGTGATGACGTCGCGCAGCGTCCGGTTGTCCAGCTTCAGCTCCACCCGCGTCTCGATGGCCTTGCCGCCCGAGGCCGCGCGGATGCGCTTGAGGACCTCCTCCTCCTCCGCGTCATCCAGCGCGCCCCAGATGATGGCCTCGTCCACGGACTGGCGCAGGTCGTCCTCGCCGCGCTTGCGCGCGTCGCGGCGCAGCATCAGGTACAGGCCCAGGTCGAAGTCCGCCACGGTGGGCGACTTGCGGAACTCGGACATGTCCGCCTTGAAGTCCGCCGTCCAGTGCGCGTACGGCGTGAACAGCGTGCCCGTGTAGCGGCGCACGCCCAGGAACGAGATGCGCTGGGGCGCCTCCCTCTCCAGGCTGTTGCGCTGCACCACCTGGGTGAGGCTGCGCTCGTCGTTGCCGCCCATCGCCCAGCTTCCCAGCCGCAGCGAGAAGCCCCACGCCTGCGACTCCTTGGAGACCTCCTTGAGCAGGCACTGCTCCAGCACCATGTTGTGGGTCTGCATGTGCTGCATCGCGCGGGACATGTCGCCGCCCACCAGCATCGGGTGCAGAGCCTGGGCCTGCGCATCGGTGCAGACGGTGGAGAGCAGCGTCGTCTGTTCGCGCAGGCGCAGGTATTCGTAGCGGAAGCCGGCGGCGAACTTCGCCTCCGCGAGCGCCTGGACGCGCGTGCGTGCATCCGCGCGCAGCTTCTCCCACGCCGTGCGCAGCGCCGTGGGGGCCGCCTCCAGCTCCTGGAAGCCCAGCCGGTCCAGCACGATGCGCAGCACCTTCGTCTCGGCTTCCGACAGGGTGTGCGTCTCCAGCTTCGTCATCAGCGATTCGAAGGTGGCGAGCGGCACCGACAGGAGCCCTTCGAGGATGTGCTCCACCTGCGCGAGGACGGCGGCCGGGTCGGTGAGGCTTGCCTCCACGTGGAGGTCGGCCGTCACGCCCGCCTCGCGCGCCACGACCTTCTTCACCTGCACGCGGATCTTTCCCGCCTCCGGGCGGGAGAAGATGACCGCGTAGTCGTCCGTCACCTTCACCTTCGCGGACACGGTGGCGCCCGCCTTGGCCTCGAAGGCGACCATCGTGCTGGCGGACAGCAGCTTCGTCAGCGCCTGGAGGTTGGTCGTGTAGACGTCCGCCCAGTCCAGCGTCGCGGTGACGGACAGCTCGCCGCGCGCCTGGAAGGAGATGGCGTCCCCCACGCCCAGCTTCTCCAGCGACGACGTGAGCAGGGGCAGCCGGAGTTCACCGGCGTTCGCCTTCAGCGCGGCTCTCGCGTTCGTGTCCTGGGTGTGCCGGTGGTAGTCCGCCAGCAGCACGCGCACGTCCCCGTTGGCCGCCAGCGCCACGTACGGCAGCGGGAAGCCGACCTCCGCCTTCACGCGCGCCTCCACCGCGTACTTGAGCCACGCCTGGTCGTCCCCGAAGACGAGCGGCGGGGACAGCCGCTCCGGGGTGCTGGAGGCCTCGCCCACCACGCCCGCCGCGTCCACGTCCGCCGGGGCGTCATAGCCTTCGATGAAGCCCTTGGCGGACACGTCGAACGCGAAGGTCAGCGGGCCCAGCTTCTGGCCGGAGGGCAGCGCGTAGCTGGCGTTCGGCAGCTCCACCCGGATGTCGGAGCCCTTGAGCGGCGCGTCCGGCAGCACCTTCGACACTTCGTCCAGCAGCACCAGCTTCCAGGCCATGACAGATGTCTCCCGCGGTCACGGAAAGTCCCATCGTACATGGCCGCACTGTCCGTGGAGGCCGGACGTGCAGCGGGCGCGGACGATCCCCTGGAGGACGGAGGACTTCAGGGCCGTGCGCGGGCCTGCTGGGGCGTGGTCGGGGCGTCGGCGTTCACCAGGAGGGCCTCGGGCGTCAGACCCCGCACGCACGAGCGGATGACGGCCTGGGAGGCATCCACCGACTCCAGCACGAGCGAGGGCGTCTTCGTGGCGAGCGTCTTGGGCCACTGGCCCTTCTCCGCCCGGGTCGCGTCGACTTCCGCCAGGGCGATGAGCGCCTCGGAGCGCAGCGCGCGCAGCTCCAGCGCTTCCAGGTCCTCGGAGGCCAGGCGCGTCGCCGGGGCTTCTTCCTGGCGGAGGTGCTCCCGGGCCTTCTGGGCCTCCAGGGCGCCCATCGCACGGCGGCGCGCTTCCGCGGGTTGATCCACCACGGCGCGCAGGCGGTCCGAGTCCGTCACCCACTGCCGCCACCGGAGCCGCCGCGACAGGGCGCCCGGCAGGGAAGGGGCGTCCGTCCAGGAGGGGGGCAGGAGGGAGCGGGCATCGTCGGACATCAGGTCGCGGAAGGTGGTGAGCTGCGTGGCGAGCGACTCCTCGTGCAGCGTCAGGGACGGCGGAGGAAAGCCTTCGTGCAGCCGGGTGAGCTGCGCGGCTGCCTGTCGCTTGCGGACCACGGACGCCGCGTCGAGCGCATCCGCGCAGGCCCGCCACGTGCGCGCGTAGCCGTTGACGGACAGCCGCTGCCCGACGAGCCCACCGCCCAGGGCCAGCTCCCGGCTGAGCGCGAGCGCGTCCACGCAGGTGTCCACCGCGAGGTCCGCGTCGCCGCCGGCCACCAGCAACCGCGTCTCCAGCGCCGCCTGCTCCAGCACCCGCCGCAGCGCCTGTGCGAGCGCATCCCGCCGGGCCACGTCCGGCCCGGACAGCGGCCGCAGCTCCTCCGGCAGCCCGCCCGACTCCGCATGGGTGGCGGCGAGCACCTGCCGCATCAGGGGCCGGCCCTGCTCCAGCGCCTCACGGCACGCGGTGGGCAGGTCCGCGACGGGAGCGCGCCCCTCCGTCACGGCCTCGCAACGGGCGGCGTCTTCTTGGGTGGCCACGGGCGCGGCGCGCTCCGGTCGCACCAGCGCGGGGATCAACTGTGCCAGGGCGGTGCCGAAGGTGCCGGCCCGTGTGGGGGTGACATGCGCCGGACGCGGGTGCTCGGCGTGCGTCAGCGTGTTCACCTCCAGCACGAGCCGCGCCTCCAGGTCGTCGGTGCGCAGGCGCCAGGCCGCGAGCACCCCGAGGCTCACGAGGATGAACAGCAACACGCCTCCCATGAGGGCGGGGAGGGGGCGTTTCAGGGCCATCAGGGGGGAACTCCAGGAGGGGGGCTGGAATGTCGCACGAATCCCCGGGCCCCACACCCTCCCGCACGGCCGAGCCATTGCCCCTCCAGCGGGGAAGCCTGGCTTCCAGGTCATGACGCCTGTCAGGTCAGCTACCGGGCAGGCCCGAGCGGTCTGTTCAGGAGGACGCGCCCGACAGGGGCACGGACGCGGTGCGAGTGAGGCCCAGGTGTCGCAGCAGGTGGTCCGCCAGGTCCCGCGCCTGGGCGCGGATCTCCGGCACGGCGGTGGTCTCCCAGAGGTCCCCGCGACGGGGCGGCCCCAGGGTGAACAGGTGGGAGGACGGACGGCCACGCGAGTCGAGCACCGCGCCGTCCCCGGCCGTGGACAGCCCCATGCCCAGCGAATCCGCGCGCGCCTGCCCCGCTTCCAGGAGTCCCCGCAGCAGTGGCTGGCTGCGCGAGGAGAGGCTCGACTCGGGGCCGGTGCAGTTGATGACGTGGCCCACGCGCAGCACCTGGGGCTCGCGCTGTCCCCGGGGGCGCAGGCGGACCGTCACGGCGTCCGGCTCCAGGTCGAAGCCGAGCACGCGGCCCGCGTGCAGCACCAGCCGCCCTTCGCGCCTCCAGGTCTCCAGCGCTGCGTGGATCTCCGGGGCCATGCGGTGGCGGTGCACCTCCCATTGCGTGCGCAGGTGGCGCAGGAAGCGCTGGCGCTCCGCGTCCGTCAGCCGCTGCCACAGGGGCGTCGTCACCGGCCGCAGCGCGTCCACCGCCGCGCGCCAGTCCGCGCCCGCGGCCACCTGCGCGTCGACCTCCTGGCGCATCGCGCGCAGCACGTCGCGGATCCGCAGCGTGCTGAACGGCGCCGCGCCTTCGTCCCGGGGCGCCGTAGCGTGATGGGCCGTCTCCGCGTCGCGACAGCGGTCCATCTCCCGGCGCACCGAGCGCAGCAGCTCCCGGATGCGCAGGGGCTCCGCGGCGGCGGGCGCCTTCGCTCCCGAAACGCGGTGCACATGGGGCAGCAGGCCATGCCGGGACAGCGCATGCACGCGGCCCCGGTGGCCGCGCTCCTCCAGCGACAGCACCGTGTCCACCATGGTGAGGCCCGCGCCGATGAGCAGCACCGACTCCTCGGGCCCGATGCCTTCCAGCGCTCCGGGTGCCCAAGGCGAGCGGTGGTAGCGGGCGCTCGCGTACAGCCCTCCGTCCGGAACGCGCAGGTCCGCGGGCAGCGCGTTGCCCAGGGCCAGCACCGCGCCCCGCGCCTCCAGGGTTCCGCCGCTCGCGAGCGACAGCGTCACGCCGTCGCCCGTGTCCACCGCCGCCGTCACCTCGTCGTGCACCGTCTCCAGGAGGACCCCGGACGCGGCCCGCTGCGCGGCCTCCGTCAGCACCGCTTCCAGGTACTGGCCATAGCGACGGCGCTCGGCGAACGCGGAAGGCGGCGTGTCCGGCGCCGCCACGCGCAGCCAGCGCAGGAAGTGCTCGGGATCCTCCACCCAGGCGCTCATCCGGCCGGCCGGCACGTTGAGCAGGTGGCGGGAGCTGGTGGTGGAGTACGCGACCCCCCGCCCGATGCGCTCCCCCTTCTCCACCAGGGTCACGCGCAGCGGCGAACGGGCGCCGCGCAAGAGACAGGCCGCCAGCAGCGTTCCGCTGGCACCCGCGCCGATGATGATCACGTCCTGCCGGAAGTTCACCGCACGATTGTAGGGCCGGGCCCCCCGGATGACACCCCTCCCGAACGCCCGTCCCGGGCCCAATGTCCGTCAGCCGCCGCCGGATGAAGTCCGGGGCCCACCGTGGGACGTCGGGGCCGCGCGGACCTCACAGCGTCTGCGGCGCCCCGGGCACGGCGGCAGGGGCGGCGGGCGATGGGGCCAGGGGCAGCCGCTCTCCCATGCGCGTGAGGCCCTCGCCGTCCCGGGCGCGGGCGTGCACCTGTGGATAGTCCTCGAAGGTGGTGCCGAACCACCGGTCCAACAGCACCGTGTAGAGGCCGTAGTGGCCCTGGTAGCGGGCGTGATGCAGCGCGTGGAACGTGGGCGTGAAGAAGATGCGGCCCACCCAGGACGTCACGAAGCGCTTGGGCAGCCACTCCGTGTTGCCATGGCCCACCGCGTTGAGGGCGTAGTTGGTGAGCATGTAGGCGATGATTCCGGCCTGCGTGCCCGGCATCAGGTGGAGCGCGGCGTAGTGCAGGCACAGCCCTCCGCCCATCAGGACGCCCCGCTCCAGCACGGAGAACGACAGCGCGGTGAGCGGCTCCGTCACCTTGGCCACGTGGTGCTGCGCGTGGAAGCGGTAGAAGCGGGGCAGGTGCATCAGCCGGTGCGTCGCGTAGAACCACACCTCGTAGCCCACGAACATCCACGCGTAGGTCCAGAGCGCGGCGGGCAGGCTGAACGGCGCGTGCAGCGGGCCGGTCCAATAGAGGAAGCCGGCGATGATGGCCGCGTCGGCCAGCACCACGCCCAGCGCCGCCCACGCCTCGCTGCGCAGCTGCCCGTCCGCCAGTTCGCGCCGGTACACCCGCAGGCGCTCCGCGGCGCGCGTGCGCCAGGCAAGCCAGCCGAGGACGACGGTCAGCAGCTTCACCAGCCCGGAGATGATCAGGACGGTGAGGGCCAACACCAGCAGGGAGGGGTTCAGCGGCATCCCGGACCTCGCACGCGCCACGCACCGGGACGCCCGGAAGGGGACGCCCGTCAGGTCCAGTCTGCCTGAGAACGGGGCGTCTGTACGAAGGCCCCCGCCACCGGCAGGCACACGCGGAAGATGCTGCCCTGGCCGGGCGAGCTCTCCATCGTCAGCGTCCCGCCCAGCGAGGTGACGATGCCATGGCACACCGCGAGCCCCAGGCCCGTGCCCACGCCCAGCGGCTTGGTGGTGAAGAAGGGGTCGAAGATGCGCTCGCGGTGTTCGGGCGCGATGCCACAGCCGGTGTCGCGCACCTCCACCAGCACGTGGCCGGGCGCATCGGGGCGGGCCACCACGCGCACCTCGTTGGCCTCCGCGTTGCCCGGGGGGATGGACTGCGCCGCGTTGAGCAGCAGGTTCAAGAACACCTGGCCCAGCCGGGAGCCGTTGCCCTGCACCGGGGGCACGCCGTCGCACTCCACCACCAGGCGCGCGCGGTGCCGCAACTCGTGCATGGCCATCTTCGCCGCCGTGCGCACCACCGCCGCCAGCTCCGCGGGGCCGCTGCCCACGTCCTCCGCGCGCGACAGCGTCTGCAGGTCCCTCACGATGAGGCGGATCCGCTCCGCGCCGTCGCGCGTCTCCGCCAGCGCCTCCAAAATTTCCTGCCGGTCCTGCTCCGACAGGCGCTCCTTCTGCTGCAGCTCCTGGTGGATGTACTCCAGGTTGCTCAGGATGAAGGCCAGCGGATTGTTGATTTCATGACCTACACCCGCCGCGATGCGCCCCAGGGCGATGAGCCGGTCGGCGAAGAGCAGCTGGGCCTGCGTGGCGTGGAGCTGCTCCAGGCTGCTGGACAGCTTCGCGTTGGCGGCCTCCAGCGCCGCGGTCCGCTCGCGCACCGTCTCTTCCAGCAGGTGATTGTCCGCGCGGGGCGCGCCCGGTCCGGGACGCACGCCGGTGCCGAGCCCGTGGAAGGCCTGTCGCAGGGTGCTCCGCCGCCGCGTCATCGCCGCCAACCGTCCGACCTTCGCTCGTACCGTCATCGCGGCCCACTCCAACACCCGCGGCCGTTACCGCTCCTCGTGGCGGTGGTCCCCTGCGGCGGACCGGCCTGCGCGAAGGGCATCCAACACCGCCGTCCGGTGCCGGGCAAGGTGCGCGGGGGTACGTGACGCCGGGGATTCGACAGGCGCGGATTCGTGCACCGTCGCCACCCCCTGGCGGGAGTCGGGAATCGGGAGTGGGGGCTTGGGGTCGGGCGCGCGGTGGGAAGCGCCGCACGCCCGGATGCACGGGCACGGGCCCTGGGGGAGGCCTGACGTGCCCGGTGCCTTGGTGAAACCGGGTGAGACTAGGAGCAGGTGCCGCAGTCGGCCTTGCAGCTGTCCGCGGTGAGGCCGGTGCCACAGTGCTCGGTGAACTGGCAGGTGCCGTCGCCGCAGCGGAAGAGCTCCTGGGGCTGCACGCGCGTGGTGAGGGTCGGGTACGTCTTCCCGTTGTACGTGCACTGCGTGTAGTAGGGCTGGCTCGGGTCGGCCTTGGTGCAGAACTGGGAGCAGGCGCCCACGTTGGTGATGGGGGCGCAGCTGTCCGCCTTCAGCGACAGGCCGCAGGCGCGCGTGGTGCTCTCCGCGGAGCTGAACTCGCGATCGCGCGCCGCGAACAGGCCTTCCGTCGTGAAGAGGTTGCCGAAGAAGCACGCCTCCTTCGCGTTGAACGTGGACAGCTCCTCGGAGGAGTACGCCAGCGCCGTGCCCTCGGCGGTGCGGCCCAGCACCGACAGCGAGATGTGCAGGCCGTACTTGTTCGCGTGCGCCGCGAGGCACGCGCTCACCACCTGCTGCTCCGCCACCGTCGCGGGCTTGCCGGACGCCCAGCCCGGCGCGAGCCCCAGGCTGCCCTGCCACGTGTACTTCTCCCCGGTGGACGCGTTCTGGTACGCGCGCGTCTGGCCGGCGGGCACCGCGCACTTCACGATGTACGCCATCAGCGCCGGGGACGTGCCCGCGTTCGCGTTGAACCAGTCGTTGAAGCCGTTCGTCGACAGGCCGTTGGTGGACAGGCCGTTGGTGGACAGGCCGTTCGTCGACAGGCCGTTGGTGGACAGGCCATTCGTCGACAGGCCGTTGTCCACCGCCTGCGCCTGATCCGCCGACGCCAACACCCACGCCTCATCCAGGGTGGCTTCCGGTGCCGTCCCTCCGCAACCCACCACGGCCAACAACGCACCCGTCAGCAACAACGCCTTCAGGGGTTGGCGTGAGGCACTCCGGTTCCACCACTCGCTGCATCCACTTCCAGGCTGAAAAGCAGGGGTGAGGCGCATGTAGGGGGCTCCCGCTCAAGGGAAGTCGGATGAACGACTTCCAGGATGTCAGGCAGTCCAGGCTTTCATCCAGAAAGTCGCTGAAACTGTCAGACAGGGGAATCGTGACGCATTTGTGGGGGGAAAGAAATACCGCGTCTTCAGAAAAATACCGTGTGAGTTGAATCCTGACGCGACCTTCAGTAGGCCTCTGGAGGGCCTGTCACCACAAGGACGATCGGGGTGGGGTGAGGGGAGGACAACTCACTGCGAGGGTGGGCCCTCGAGGAATCGCGAAGCCGGAGGGGTCACGGCGAAGCCGTCCGGATCGCGGACGTTCCAGGTAGCCACATGGGTGACAGGTCCCCCTACCACCTCGGCCTCCCCGTCCTCGCCCCGGGTTTCCGCCTCGCCATGGTGGAGGCAGAGGTGGACGTGGGCGTGAGCGACATCCGCC
>NZ_RAWD01000125.1:0-25341 GCF_003612065.1 Corallococcus sp. CA047B | reverse complement strand
CCGCAGGAGAAGAGCGGGACGGCGCTGTACCAGCGCGGCACCAAGCCGCTGAAGCGCGGACTCGTCGTGCCCGAGGGCTTCGAGCTGCCCCCCGGCTACCTGCGCCACTACCAGGCCACGGACCACGGTCAGCCCGTGGCCGCCATCCTGATGTTCGACCCGGACTTCGTCCCGAAGGACGCCAACGGGCAGCCCATCCCCATCCCCGAGAACCGCGTCGTGCCCGAGGAACTGGCGCCCCCCGGCATGCCCCGCCAGATGTTGGAACTTCCCGCCGAGCCCGAGGACGGGGACGCGCCGTGACAGCATGGCGAGGGTGGGCCGGGGCGCTCCTGGGCGTCGCGGCCACCACCGGGCTGTTCGCCCTCTTCGGTGAGCTGCGACCGGGCTTCGTCTGGCTGGGCGCGGTGGCGATGGCGCCGTGGCTCGCGGCCGTGGACCGGGCCCCTTCGGCGCGCCGCGCGCTGGCCCTGGGCACGCTGCTGTCGGTGACGTTCACCGCGCTTGTCTTTGGCTGGTTCCCGGGCGCCATCGCCGCGTATTCGCATGCGCCGGCGTGGCTGTGCTGGGGCGTGTTCCTGCTCATCGCTCCCGTGCTGGAGCTCCAGTTCCTCACCGCTTCGTGGATCCGTTGGTACGCGCGGCGGAAGGTGGGGACGGACTCGCGCCTCGCGTGGGTGCCGCCCCTGCTCACCGCGCTCGTGTACGTGGGCACCGAGTGGTTCACGCCCAAGCTGTTCGCGGAGACGCTGGGACACGGCCTCTACGCATCGGAAGTCCTCCGCCAGGGCGCGGACGTGGCGGGGGCTCCGGGCCTCACGCTCGGCCTGTTGCTCGTCAACGAGTGCTTCGTCGCGGTGGGGCAGGGACTCGCGGCCCGGCGGGGCTTGAAGCCCGTGCCGCTGGTGCTGGCGCTGGTGCTGGCGGTGGTGGGCTTCGGCTATGGGGCCGTGCGGCTGGGGCAGGTGCGCTCGGCGGTGCGTTCCGCTCCGGCGCTGACGGTGGGCGCGGTGCAGGCGAACATCACGAACATCGAGAAGCGGGCGGCGGAGGAGGGCACCTACGAGGTGGTGCGCGACATCCTGGACACGCACTACGCGATGTCGGACGCGCTGCTTCGCTCGGGGCCGCTGGACCTGTTGGTGTGGCCGGAGACGGTGTACCCAACGACGTTCGGCACGCCGAAGAGCGAGGACGGCGGGGCGCTGGATGAGGAGATCCGCGCGTGGGTCGCGGAGCGCGGCGTGCCGCTGGTGTTCGGCACGTATGACCTGGACGGTGAACGCGAGTTCAACGCGGCCATGTTCCTGGGCCCTTCCGCGACGGGGGAGCTGGCGCAGGCCGCGTATCGCAAGACGATGCTGTTCCCGCTGACGGAGTGGGTGCCGGACGCGCTGGACTCACCCACCCTGCGGGCGTGGATGCCGTGGACGGGCCGCTGGAAGCGCGGGCCTGGGCCTCGCATGGTGGACTTCCGATTGAACGGCGGACGCGTGCTCAAGGTCGCTCCGCTCATCTGCTACGAGGCGCTCTTTCCCAGCTACGTCGCGGAGGAGGTGCGCCAGGGCGCGGAGCTGCTCCTCACGCTGTCGAATGACTCGTGGTTCTCCGGCACGCCCGCGCCCCGGTTGCACCTGATGCACGCGGCCTTCCGCAGCATCGAGACGCGCACCGCGCAGGTGCGTGTGACCAACTCCGGCGTCTCCGCGTTCATCGACCCCGCGGGAACGTGGACCTCCGAGATGGAAGACAACCAGCGATCCAGCGTGGTGATGCGCGTGCCGGCGGCGGAGCGGCTGCATTCGCTCGCGGGCGCGTGGGGAGACTGGCTGGGTCCCGTGGCGCTGGTGTTGTCCGTGGGGCTCGGTGTGTGGCTCCGGCGGCGGGGCGCGAGCGCTCGGGCCGCTTCAGCGTGACGGGCTGACGGGCCACCGGGCCCGAGTGCTCGGTGCATTCGCCCGCCCCCGAAGTGAGCTGTCCGGTGTTCCGCTAGCCCGCTTCGACGTAGGCCGCGAGCTTCGCGAGGGACATCCGCCAGCCTTCCTCATTGTCGGCGGGCGGCACGCCGCTCGGGAGGCCCTCGTGCACGGCGAGGACGTCGGTGCCACCGCCCACCGCATCCACGAGCGTGAACGTGATGGTCATCTCGCCGCGCAGCGCGGGGTCCTCCGTCTCGAACTCTGTCACTTCGACCACCTGCTCGTCCTTCACGAGCTTCGCGAAGTGGCCGTGGTACGTGTCGGTGTGCGCGGTCGTCTTGCCCGTCGCGGTCGGCGCGTCGTACGTGAGTGAAATCCGGAACGCGCCCCCTTCCCGGGGGTCGAACTCATGCACGTGGCTGGTCATGCCGTCCGGCACCTTCCACGTTGCGATCGCTCGCGCATCAAGAAGCGCGCGATAGACGCTCGCACGGGGGGCGTTCACATGGCGGTGGATGCGGGTCGAAGCCATTCCCAGACAGTAGCAGGCGCCTGTGCCCTGTCCGCTGTTCAGGTCATCGGCGCGGGGGCTTCGTCCGCGGGCGTACCCTGTTCGGGCGGTGCCGCTCGGCGCGCGAGGACGAGCGCTCCCAGGGCGAGCAGGGCGGTGGTGGCCACGCCCAGGGCCATGGGCCTCGCGGTGCCGTCGTGGCTCGCGCTCACCGCCGCGGACGCGCTGGCCGCGAGCAGGAACTGGAGCGCGCCCAGCACCGCCGACGCGATGCCCGCCTGCTTCGCCTGATGCTCCATCGCCAGCGCGGTCGCGTTGGGCGTGATGGCGCCCAGGCTGGAGACGAACACGAACAGCGACAGCGCGATGCCCCACAGCTCGCCCAGGCCCGTCACCACCACGCCCACCAAGGCCAGCCCCGCGAGCGCGGCCACGCGGACCGACCATCGCAACACCCGCTCCGGCGAGGAGCGCGCCAGCAACCGGTGGTTGAGCTGCGACACGACCACCAGCCCCGCCGCGTTCGCTCCGAAGAACCACCCGAAGTTCCCCGGCGCCACGCCGTGCAACGTGATGAACACGAAGGGCGATCCGCCGATGTACGCGAACATCCCTGCCTGCGCGAGCCCCACCGCCAGCGCGTACCCCAGGAAGTCCGGCTGGCGCACGATGCGGACCATGGAGCGGAAGGGCTGTGACGGCCCGCTCCTCGGCGGCGCTGTCTCCGGGAGGATGGCGAACACCGCGCCCAGCGCGATGAGACCGATGACCGCGTGGCTCCAGAAGATGGTGCGCCACCCGGACGCGTGCAGCACCCAGCCGCCCAGGAGCGGCGCCAGGATGGGCGCGAGCCCCATCACCAACACCAGCCGCGACATCATCCGCGCCGCCGCCGCGCCCGAGTGCAGGTCCCTCACGATGGCCCGCGAGGACACCATGCCCACCGAGCCGCCCAGCGCCTGCACGAACCGCCACGCCGCCAGCACCCCCGCCGACGGCGCGAGCGCGCAGCCGATGGAGCCCATCACGTAGAGCGCCAGCCCCACGTACAGCGGCTTCGTGCGACCGAACCGGTCGCTCACCGGGCCAGAGAAGAGCTGCCCCAGCGCGAGCCCCGCGAAGAACGTGGCCAGCGTGCGCTCCACCTCGCCCGCGCTCGCGTGCAGCGACTCCGCGATGGAGGGGAACGCCGGCAGGTACATGTCGATGGACAGCGGCCCGAAGCCGATGAGCGAGCCCAGCAGGATGACGAGGCCGGGACCCTCCGTGGACCGGGAGGTCTTCGGGGTGGCGGTCGTCATCGGGTGCTCCTCTTCGGGGGCTTCTTCGCGGGGCGTGACCGGGTCGCGGGTGCGACGACGAGCACGCGGATGAGCTGGCGCAGGACGGCGGCGTCCTCGCCCGGGGCATAGGTGGCGCCGCCCACGTGGGCGTTGAAGCAGCGGGCCTCCAGCGCGCCGCACAGGGCCTCGGCCACGACCTTCGGTGCCGCCAGGTCCGCGAGCCCCGCGCGCTTCACCCGGGACAGCCACGTGGTCAGCGCCTTGCGCAGCGCCACGGGCGGCGGGGTGTCCGTCTGCATGGCCCGCGCGCCCCCCAGCATCGAGTAGTGCAGCACGAACAGCCACGGCACCAACTGGCGCAGGAAGTCCCGGTGGTGCAGCAGCGCCTCCAGGAGCTGGTCCTCCACGGATGCGTCCTCGCGAGGGCCCGGCGCCAGCAGCGCCACGGCGGAAGGCGGCACCGGCCGGAGCGCTCGGAGCATCAGCGCTTCCTTGGTGCCCACCCGGTGCAAGAGGGCTGCCTGGGAGATGCCCAGCCGCTTCGCGATGTCATGCAGTGGCGCCGCCGGACCCTGCTCCAGGAACACGGCGCGGGCGGCTTCATCAATCTGCGAATCGAGGACGCGCTGGGGTCGGGACATGGTGGGCGGATTAGTTACTGACTGGTTGGTAACCAATCCGCACCGACGACGCAAGGGGCTGTTTTGGGGGCCAGGGCCCGATGTCGCCGGGCGCAATCGCGGGCCCCATCGTCTTCGAGCGGTCGACGCGTGCGTGGGCGAAGAGGGGTGGGTTCCTACGCCCAGGCTCCGCAGTCCTTCACGACCACGGCGAAGCGGTCGGCCAGCGCCGCCAACTCGGTGCGCTGCAGCTCGGCGGCGGGCACCACGCCGCCCAGGGCGCCAGGCAGGTCGCGCGTCGCGGTGGCGGCGGCCACCACCGTGTTGCGGTAGCCGAGGTCGAGCGCGGCGCGCGCAGTGGCCGAGATGCACATGTGCGTCTGGAAGCCGGCGACGATGAGCTCGGTGCGCCCGGTCGCCTGGAGGCGTTGGTGGAGGTCCGTCCCCGCGAAGGCGTTGGGCAGGGCCTTCGTCACGACGGCCTCGCCCTCCCTGGGGGCCACCGCGGAGATGATGGCGCTGCCCGGCCCCTGGGGGTCGAAGAGCGGGCTGCCGACAGGGCCGTGGTGCACGACGTGGAAGACGGGCGTGCCGTGGCGGCGGGCCAGCTCAAGCAGACGCGCCGCCTCCTCCACCGCGGCGTCGATGCCGACCAACGGCAGACTGCCGCGCGCGGTGTAGTCCACCTGCGCGTCGATGATGACGAGCGCCGCGCGGTCGAAAGGGGAGGGGTGGGTCGGGGCTCCGGCCAGGGAGAAGAGGGTGCGGGGGGCGGACATGCGGGCTCCGTGGAGTGGGTGTCAGGCCGCTGAGTAGCCCGTGCATCCCTGCACAGCCCGCCGCTATCTTCGCGCAATGGGTGTGCAGAAACGACCAGGCCCCCTGGACTGGGAAGACCTGCGTGTCTTCGTGGCGCTGGCGCGCGCGGGAAGCCTGTCGGCGACGGCGCGGGAGCTGAAGGTGAGCCACGCCACGGTGGGACGGCGCATCGCCGCCCTGGAGCAGACGCTCGGCCGCACGCTGTTCGACCGTCGCGCCGACGGCTACCTGCTCACCGCCGATGGGGCGGCGGTGCTGGAGTTGGCGGCGGACATGGAGGAGCGCGCGTACGGCATCCTGCGCCGCAGCGGACAGCAGGCGGGGCTGACGGGCACGGTGCGGCTCACGGCCACGGAGACGCTGGCTGAGCGCTTCCTCATCCCGCGCCTCGCAGCGCTCCACCGCCGCCATCCCGGCATCCACCTGGAGGTGGTGAGCGATTCGCGCGCGCTCAGTCTCGCCAAGCGGGAGGCCGACGTGGCCGTCCGTCTTGCGCGCCCGCAGGTGGGGGAGTTGGTCGCCCGGCGCCTTGCGAGTCTTGCCTACGGCGTCTACGCGGCGCCGGACGGGGACACGTCGGCGTGGGTGGGCTTGGACGACTCCCTCGCCCACATCCCTGAAGCGAAGTGGCTCGCCCAGCACGCGGCCGGTGAGCGTCTCGTGCTGCGCACCAATACGCTCATGGGGCAGCTCGCGGCAGTCCGGGCAGGCTTCGGTAAAGCCCTGCTGCCGCACTGGTTCGCCGGGGAAGAGGGCGGTCTCATCGCCCTGCCGCCGCCCGCCCCGCCACCGGTGCGCGAGGCGTGGCTTGTCGTGCACCCCGACCTGAAGGACGTCCCGCGCGTACGCGCCGTCATCGACGCGGTGGTCGGCGCGTTCGAGGAGGAGAAGGAGCGGCTTGGCCCCGGCGGCGCATCATTCAGCCCGGCACCGCTGAAGTGATCCGGTCGTCTCAGAGGCGGCCGGCCTTGAGTTCGCCCACCAGGTGCGCGCAGGCCCGCACGGTGAGCGCCATCATCGTCAGGGTGGGGTTCTGCGGGCCCTGGGAGGGGAAGCAGGCGCCGTCCGTGACGAAGAGGTTGGGGATGTCCCAGCTCTGGTTGAAGGGGTTGAGCACGGACGTCTTCGCGTCCCTGCCCATCCGCGCGGTGCCCACCTCATGGATGGCCATGCCCGGCTGGGACAACGTCCGGTTGACCTGCTCCACCGTGCAGCCGGACTCCTCCAGCATCTCCAGGCAGGAGCTGACCGCGTCCTCCGTCATCTTCAACTCGTTGTCGGAGTGTCTGCACTCGATGTGCGCCGCCGGCACGCCCCAGCGGTCCTTCACCGTGCCGCTCAGCGTGACGCGGTTCTCCGCGCGCGGGAGCATTTCACCGAAGGGCACCATGTGGAGCTGGTCGTCGAAGGAGAAGACCTGGACGCCATAGCCTCGCGCGAAGTTCGGGTCGCGCTCGGTGACGTTGCGGAACTGCGGCACGTACGCCCAGCCGTGCGCCTTCTGCTGCAGGTGCGCGGGCAGGTTCATGCGCGCCTCGATGCCCCGCAGGTAGATGTGGTCCATCAGGTGGCGACCCAAGAGGCCGGAGCTGTTCGCCAGGCCGTCCGGGAACGCCCGGTTGCGCGAGTGCAACAGCAACCGCGTGGATTCAATGGTCCCAGCAGCGACCACCACCACCTTCGCGTGCACCTCTTCCGACGTGCCGGTGTTCGCGTCGATGAAGGACACGCCCGTCACCTTGCCGGTGTTCGGGTCGTGCATCACGTGGCTGGCGATGGCGTGCGAGCGCAGCGTCAGGCGCCCCGTCTTCTGGGCCGCCGGCAGCGTCACCGGCGCGTTGGAGGTGCGCCGGGCGACGACGTGGCGGTTGGGCCAGCGGGCCCTCACCTTCTCGCGCAGCCGGACCTCGCCGGGCGACAGCGGCGCGGGCCCCGCGAAGACGGAGTCCGGCAGCGTGTCCACGCCGTCCGAATTGCCATACAGGCCCATCCACCGCTCGACGACTTCGTACGACGGCGCCAGCTCCGCGAGCGACAGCGGCCAGTCCGGGCTGAGCCCGTCCAGGCTGCCCGCGTGGAAGTTGAAGTCCGACAGCCGGTAGAACTGGCGGCCGTGGCTCTTCACGCTGGTGCGCCCGCCTACCTGCCGCGCGCGGATCCATGCGAACGGTGCGTCGTCCGGCGTCGTGTAGGGGTTGTCCACGTCGTCCACGAACGCGTGCGGGTGGAAGGGCCACGCGAAGCTCGTCGCCTGGATGGACTGACGCCCCTTGCGGTCCGCGTCGGACTCCACGCGGTAGCCCAGCTTCTGCCGCACGCGGTGCATCACGTGCAGCACCTTGTCCGCCTGCGCGCTCCGGCCTGCTTCCAGCACCAGCACGCGGAGGCCCGCCTCCGTCAGCTGCTTGGCGGCCCAACCCCCACAGGCCCCGGAACCCACCACCACCGCGTCGTAGACCGTCTTGGACAGCTTCATTGCCGCACTCACCTGGACGGTCTTTCTGCCGCCGCTGCTAAAGTTTGTCTAAACTGTAAGCCAGGAGTTCGTTGGGACCTAGAGGGTGTAGAGGTCAGGCCGGTGCCAACACAAGCCCGGGGCCGGGACTTCCCCCTGGGGTGCTTCTGTCGGAGAGGGTCGGACAATGGCGGGTCTGTTGAAGCGGATTCGGTGGGGGCGGCTGCTGGGCGTCCTGGTGGTGTTGCCGTGTCTGCTGGTGGCGCTGGCCCTCTTCGGCCGGGCGGCGTGGCGCTCCGAGCAGTACTTCCACTACCCGAAGCCGGTGGCGGTGCTGCCCGCGGACCTGGCCTCCGCGTCCGCTCGGGAGGTGACGCTGCGCACCGAGGACGGGGTGGAGCTGCGCGGCTGGTACATGCCTTCGCGCAACAAGGCGGCGTGGGTGCTGGCGCATGGCCTGTCGCAGACCCGCGTGGACCTCCTGCCGGAGGCGCGGGTGCTGCGCGACGCGGGCTACGGGGTGCTGCTGTTTGATTTGCGCGCGCACGGGCAGAGCGGCGGTGAGACGTCCACGTGGGGTGACAAGGAGCGCATGGATGTGCGCTCGGCGCTGGAGTTCGTGCGGGCGCAGCCGGACGTGGACCCCTCGCGGGTGGGGGCGCTGGGGTTCTCCATTGGCTCCGCGGCGGTGGCGGAGGTGGCGGCGAAGGATCCGAAGGTCGCGGCGGTGGTGCTGCTGTCGCCCTTCAACACGCTGCGGCTGGCGGCGGCATATGACTTCCGGCGCTTCGGCGTGGTGACGCAGACGGGGGCGCTGCTGCCCTTCTGGCGGCGGGGCATCCAGTTGGAGCAGGTGCGGACCCTCGATGCGGTGGACCACATCCGGCCCCGGCCCCTGCTCATCGTCGCGGGGACGGAGGAGTCCGGGCAGGTGCTGCTGGATGAGCTGTTCGCGCATGTGGGCCCGTATGCCCAGACGTGGCGCATCCCCGGCGCGTCACATGGCAACTTCGCCGCGACGGCTCCCGAGGAGTATCCGCGCCGGCTGCGCGCGTTCGCGGATGAGGCGCTGAAGGTCGGGCCCGTCGCGGAGGATGCGGCGGCCGTGGAGCCTGCGCCCGCGGTGAAGGCACCGGGGAAGAAGAAGGCTCCCGCGAAGAAGCCCTCGCGCAAGACGAAGGCGGGAGCAGGGGAGCGCACGGGGCGCTGACGCTCTCGGGATGAAGTCGGGGCCCGCTTTGGCGCGAGCGGGCCCGTGCTGCCTGCTACGCCTCGGCCGGGGGCGCGGCGGCTTCCAACTTCGCGAGCTGATCCAGGTACGCGCGGCCCTTCACCGGATCCGTCATGTACAGGAAGGCCGCCATGCCCTTGAGCTGTTCCAGCGATTCGCCCTCGCGGCCCGGCTTGCCCTTCTGGCGGTTGTGGATGGCCGCGCGCAGGCGGCGCACCACGTCGCGGGGGACTCGCGCGGCGGGCGTTCCGTCCTTCGCCTCGTTCACCACGAGCCCCGTGACCCGCTGACGGCTGCCCTTGCGGGCCACGCGCGTCTTGTTCGGGTGCACCGTGAAGCCCTCCGCCTCCACCACGTCCTTCACCCGCGCGAGCAGCACCGCCACCGGCGCGCCCTGGGCCCGGCGCGCCCTGGGCGCCTTCGCCTTCGTCCAGGAGAACGTCAGGTCGTCCGCGTAGCGCGTGTACGTGAAGCCCAGCTTGCGCGACAGCGCTGAGAGCCGCTTGTCCATCCGCAGGCACAGCGCGTTGGTGATGCCCGGCGACGTGGGTGCGCCCTGCGGCAGCGCTCGCGGCCCCTTCGCCACGTGCAGCGTCTTGCCCCGGAAGGACAACAGCTCGCGCGGGGCCTCGGTGGACATCAGCGCCAGCAGCGTGGACGTGCCCTCCGGCAGGCCGCCCTTGCGCAACAGGCCCTTCACGCGCCGCCACGTCACCGTGGGAAAGAAGTCCTTCAGGTCCACCTTCACCACCACGTCCGCGCCCTGGTGGGCCAGCGCGTTGGTGAGGATGGAGCGCCCCGCCACGAAGCCGTGCGCCGCGCCGTGCACCGGCAGCCGCTCCACGATGTTGGAGAGCACCCAGCGCTGCGCCTGCTTCAGCTCCGGCTTGGGGGACGTGATGGTCCGCTCGCTGCCGTCCCGCTTGGGGATGCGCCAGCTCACGTAGTTGGAGCCCGTGTCCACGTCGCGGTGGAACGCGAAGCCGCGCAGCTTGGACACGCTGATGTCCAGCGCCTTCGCCAGCGCCTCCGCCGTGTCCAGCGTGGGCAGGCCGTTGACGCGCGCGCGCTCCTCGCGGTGCTCCAGGTCGAAGCGGTCCGGCCCTTCCGCCTCGCTCCAATGGATGCCCACGCCCAGGTGGTTGATGTGCGTGGCCTTCCACGCCTCATGGGCCTGGCGCCCGAGCGCGCGGCGCTCCACGGCTTCCGCCTTCTTCTTCTCCTTCCAGGCGGTCTTCTCCTTCTCCTTGAGGGAGGAGAAGTCCACCTCGTCAGCGAGCGCGCCCTTGGCGACGAGCTGCGCCTGCACCCATTCCTCGGTGCCACCGGCTTCGGTGATGGCCTTCCAGCGCGCGAGCAGCACGTCGTGCGCGGCGCGGCGGGCCTCGCGCTTGGATGCGGTGGCGGTGTTGGACGCGGCGGCCGGCGGGACTTCGGGCACGGCCTGCGGCGGGGCGGCGGGGACGAACGACTCCAGCTTGGCGGTCATCGAGGCACCTTCGACGGGCGCGGCGGCTTCAGGAGGGGCGACGGACGAATTCGAGCGGTCGAGGGAGGCCAGGAATGCACCACCAGCTCACCTGGGGCACGGTAGCCTCACCGGCTCTCCCCTCCGGTGCACTGGTGGCCGGGTGGGAAAACGGCGGTTGCGTCGTTGGTTCCGCTTCCCACCCGGCCACCAGTGCACCGGAGGGAGAGAGCCAAGAACAGGCTACCTTGCGGAGAGTGTCCAGCATTTCAACCAGAGCGGCGCAACGCCGCTCCCGCGCTCGAGGCGCTAAGGCTGATGCGGTCCAGACCTCTCTCGACCACTCGTCATTCGTGTTGCGTCCGTCGCACCCATCCTTCCAGCCGCCCCGTCGGCGGCCGGGCCGTTGGTTGAGGGTTTACACCAGAGTCGAGGCCGCGTCGATGTAGCCGTCAGCGGTCAATTTCTCCAGACGGTTGAAGTACGCCGTCCGGGCTTCCGTATCCGAATCGAACCACAGGCGCTGGTGGCGCGAGTCGCCCAGGCGCGGTCCCCACGCGAGGACCACCACCTTGCCATCCAGCGAGACGCGGTACACCTGCTCCAGACCCGTCGCCGGGTCGCGGCGCACGTACGAACGCGTCTCCGCGCGGATGAGCTTGCGGCCCTCCGGCGTCTGACGCAGCGCCTCCTCCTCCGTGCGACGGCGCGCGTACGCCAGGCGCAGCGCGAGCATGTGCTCGCACGGGCCTTCACGCATCCCGGAGCGACGGAAGTGCGGGCAGCCGCAGCCCGCGTCCTTCACGCGGCCCTCCAGGTCCAGCGTGAAGCTGGGGAAGAAGCTGCGCACGGCCTCGCGGTCCACCACCTCGCCCTGGATGCGCGTGCCCTCGCCGACGAGGTCGTGCACCTGGGTGAGCTTCACTTCGCCCGCGCCAGGGCCGCCGTCGCCCAGCAGGCGGTGGGCGCGCGCCTCGCGCTCGTTGCCGTAGCGCAGCGCGGCCTCGTCCACCGGGGTGGGCATCAGCTCGCGGGGGCGGTAGGCGCCGCGCGCCACGTCGAAGAGGACGCGGCCGCGCAGGCACTCCAGTTGGAGCGCGGCGCGGACCTGGTCCTTGGGCGCGCCCGCGTCCTTGGCCAGCACGTCGAAGGTCAGCGGGCCGTCCGCGCGCAGGCGCTGGCGCAGCTTCTCCGCGAGGGGCTCCGGCACGTCGCGGGGCATCAGCGCGTCGAAGGCCGCCGCGCTGGACCAGCCGCTCTCCGTCCAGCCGGTGAGCCCCAGCGTCAGCGTGGCCACGCCCAGGTCGATGACCCAGAACACCGGCAGGCCCGGTCCCAGGAGCTGCACGTGCACGCTCTTCGCGTGGGGCAGCAGGCGCGCGAGCGCGGTGAGGCGATTGCGGCCGAAGGTGCGCACCACCGCGGGCGCGTGGCCCTGGTACGGGCCGCCGTGGCACTCCAGCACCTGCTCCCACGGCTCCAGCACCAGCCGGGGCGCGGCGCCGGGGACCAGCTCGAATCTCAGCGCGCGGGGCGCCTTCTTCGCGCGGCGGGTGCGCAGCGCGAAGAGCAGGTTGTACAGGTCGATGGGCGCGATGGAGCAGGTGGTGGCCGGCAGCGTCGCGGCCGACTGCACCTGGAGGAAGCCGCGCAGCCATGCGTGCGGCACGTCCACGTTGCGCGGGGCTCGGGGTTCCCCGGACGCGGGGGGCGCGGCCTTCGCGGAGGGGGCCACGTGGGCCTCCAGCGTCACCGGGGCGTAGGCGCGCAGGCGATCCAGCCGGGCGGGCAGGTCCGCGGGCACGTCCAGGAAGGTGGAGCCGTGCGCGGCCTCGCGGTTGTCGAAGAGGCTGTTGTCGAAGGCCAGGCGCGCATAGGCGCTCTCGTCGCGGGAGAACACCTCCAGCGACACCTGGTCCGGATCCACCGTGAGGACGGGGTCCAGCACCGCGTCCTTCTTCTCATCCCCTTCCAGCGCGCTGTCGAGGAACGCCTTCTGGGCTTCCCAGATTTGAGCGCTGGCGCGCTTGCCCTGCTTCATCAGGTACGCGAGGTACGCGGTGCGATCGCGTCCCCGGTAGCGCAGGTCGCTGGAGAGGACGCCGAAGGCGGCGGCCAGCGCGTCGCGGAAGAGGGTGGGGTCCTTCACGCGGCCGCTGACGCCCACGGTGCCGCGTGAGCCCTCCAGGGCCAGCTGCACGCGCGAGGCGTCCGGGGTGACGACCACGTCGCTCGCGGCGGCGTAGTTTAGCGCGACGGGATGACGTGCGGTTGCGGTGCTCACGACGGTTGACCTTCCTTGCGGGCGCGCTCGGCGGCCCGGCGTGCACGTTTGTGGGCGCGGTAGGCCGCCTTGCGCAGCTCCACCGACTGCGACTTGTCGAAGGCCGCCGTCTTCAGCAGCTCCGCCGCCTCGTCACCACCCAGGCGGCCCAGCGCGGCCCACGCGTCCTGCCGCACCTCCGGCTTCGCGTCGGATGCCACGGGCTTGAGCGGTCCCAGGTCCTTCTTCGCCAGCAGCGCGGGCACCGCGAGCCGGCGCGGCTCGCTGGCCGTGAGCAGGCCCGGCGCCACCTTCGCGCCCGTGGGGCCCATGGCCACCGGGTCGAAGGGCTTCACCTCCAGCGCCCAGGCGGCGGCCTGGTCCGGCACCAGCGCGGCCAGCACCGACGCGGCGGCGGAGCGCACCGGGGCGTCCGGATCCGCCAGCGCGGCGCGCAGGGCCTGCGCCTCGTTCGTCGCCTTCAGCCGCCCCAGCACGCGCGCGGCTTCCTGGCGCACGCCCGCGGGGGCATGGGCCTCACCCTTGCGCAGGATTTCGGCGGACGTCGCGACCAGCTCCTTCGCGCCCAGCCGGGAGCCCGCCCACAGGAGGCGCTCCCAGGCGCTGGCCAGTGGTTCGCGCTTCGGGGCCGACGTGGCGGCCCAGGAGGCGGCGGTGCGCCGTTCGGAGGCGACGACCGCGCGGGTCAGGCTGGCGGTGTCCACCGCGCCCGTCGCCTGCGCATCACCCGTCCAGGTGCCCACCAGTCGCGCGGCCTCCTCGCGGGCCTCCGGCTTGTCGTGGCCGACCAGCGCGATGACCTCCGGCAGGGGCAGCGCGCCCCGACGGGCGAGCCCCCGACGCAGTCTCAGGCGCAGCTCCGCGCTCTCCAGGGTGGCCAGCCGGGGCACGAGCTGCGCCGGGTCGCCTTCGCTGGCGAGGTAGGTGGCGGCGGGCTCGGAGATGTCCTCCTGGGTGCTGGCCACGGCGAGGAACTCCACCCGCGTGCGGTCGTTCGGGAAGAGCACGTCCAGCGCCTTGCGCGCGGCCTCGCGCAGGTCGTCGTCATCCTCGTCCAGCGCGGCGGCCAGGGCCTTCTCCGCCTCCGGGTCGCCGAGCTTGCCCAGCTCCTTCGCCACGGTGATGCGCACCTCGTCGTCCGTGTCGCTGTCGGCGAGCAGCGCCTCCAGCTTCACCCGGGCGCGCTCCCCACCGATGGCGCGCAGGCCGCGCACGCCGGCTTCCTGGTGCTCGGAGGAGGTGCCCTCCACCGCGGCGACCTCCACCTTCTCCTCGATGCGGCGGCGCTCGTCGCCCTCGGGCAGACGGCTGGCGAGCCGGCCCAGGGCCTCGATGGCGGCCAGCACCATGTCCTGCTCGGCGGGCGCGTCCGCGGTGCCTCCTCCCGCCACCGTCTCCAGTTCGGAGAGGGCGCGGGCGTCTCCCAGGGTGCCCAGCGCGAGCAGGGCCCGGCCACGCTCCTCGCCCTCACCGGCGCGCGAGTACAGCAAGAGGGGCCGCAGGGCGCTGGTCCGGCGCAGGTGCGCCACGCCTTCGGCCGCGGGCAGCATCAGTTCGCGGGCGCCCGCGCGGAGGATCTCCTCCAGCGGCTCCACCGCCGCGCCCTGCTCCACCACGCGCTTCGAGTAGCGCGCCACCGCTTCGGCGCGCACGGTGACGTCGCGGTCGGTGAAGAGCGAGACGAGCAGCGCGTCCTGGCCCTCGTTCTTGCCATGCTCCAGCTCCGTGGCGGCGGCCTTGCGGACCTCCACGTCGTTGCTGCGCACGGCCACCTTCAGGAAGCGCACGGCGAGCGCCGCGTCGCGCTTCTTCAGGTCGCGATCCCGCTCCCTCAGCTTCTCCTGCTCCGGCGGCCAGGTGAGCTGCATCGCGGCCGTCACGGTGGCGAGGCGCACGGTGGTGTTCTCGTCCTCCACGCTCTGGCGCGCGAGCACGTCCAGCGCTTCCGGACGGCGGGTGCGGCCCAGCGCGGCGACCAGCTTCGTGCGCTCCGGAATCTCCGTCGCGACGGACAGGCGCGCGGCGAGCGCGGCCACGGCGGCGGAGGTTCCCAGCCGCGCCAGGGCCTCCTGTGCACGGCGCACCACCTGCGGCACTTCGGAGCGCAGGAAGGTGCCCAGCACCTCCACCGCCCGGTCATCCCCACGCCACGCGAGCAGCTCCGCGGCGCGCAGCCGCAGGTCCTCGTGCTCGCTGCCGGCCGCGCGGCCCAGGGCCTCGGTGACGCGCGGGTCGTTGGCGCCCGCGAGCCGCTCAATCACGCCCACGCGCAGGTCGGCGTGCTCGCTGCCCAGCGCCGCCAGCAGCGGATCCAGGCTGCCCGCCGGGCTCAGCTTCTCCAGCAACTCGAAGGCGGACTTGCGCACCTCCGGCAGCGGCGAGTTGAGCGCCGCCGTCACGCGCGGACGGGCCGCGTCGCCGCGCTCCGCCAGCTCTTCCAGCGCCGCGCGGGCCACGTCCGGCGACAGCGAGGCCAGGGCCAGCGCCAGCGGCTCATCGCTGCCAGCGGGGTACAGCTCCTTGAGGCCCGCGAGCGCCGCGCGTCGCACCAACTGGTGCGGATCCTCCAGCGCGCGCAGCAGGGCGGCCACGGCGGCGGACGTGCCCGCGTAGCCTTCCAGGGTGAGCTTCACCACGCGGTCCACGGCATCGCGGCGGACGCGGTGGCCTTCCTCGTCGCCCGCGGACACCTGACGCAGCAGGCCCACGTAGGCGCCGAACGCCAGCCGGCGCAGGTGCTGGCGCTCCGCCTGGGTCGCCGTCTGCGGCGTCGCGGTGCTGCCCTCCGGCGGCTTCACCGCGGAGAAGAGGCGGCGCAGCCAGCTCTTGCCCGTGGCGGACGCCGTGCCCTGCTTCTCCGGCGTGGACGGCTGCACCACGTGCGACGCGCCCTCGGCCGTCTCCGGCTTCCAGGGTGCTTCCAGCGTGCGGGGCCGCGCGACCTTCTGCGCCTCGCGGAAGTAGTCCAGGGGCTTGTTGCGCAGCAGCAGCACCTGCGCCGCCGCGTAGCGCTGCTCCGGCTGGGCGCTGGAGAGCGCCTCGGCCAGGCCCACCACGCGCTTCGCCCGGTCCTCTTCCGAGGGCCAGTCCTTCATGTCGCCGGCCTTCTCCGGGCGCGGCGGCAACAGCACCTCCACCAGGTGCGCGCGGTATGCCTCCGGCTCCGTGCGCAGCTCCAGCGCGCGCGCCGCCGCATAACGCACTTCCGGACGGCCGCTGGACAGGGCGCTGGTCAGCAGGTCCGGCGGCTCACCATCGCGGCTGGCGCGCAGGTCACGGGCGAGCACGATGGCGAACACCATCTCCTGCACCTCGCGCGCGGAGTCCTCCAGGCCGTGCAGCAGGCCGCCGTCTCCCTCCGGGCCCAGGGCCGCGAAGGCGAGGATGGCGCCCAGCCGGATGGGCAGGTGCTCATGGCGCAGGTTGCCGGTGAGCACCGGCAGCGCGCGGGCATCACCCAGGCGCGACAGACCGTCCGCCGCCCACGAGCGCGCCGCGACCAGCGAGTGGCCCAGCGCGTCCAGCAGCGCGCCCTCGTCGCCCCGACGGCTCGCGGTGGCGAGACCGCGCGCGCCCTGCTCCTGCAGGTCCGACAGCTCGTGCGGCAGGAGCACGGTGGCGTAGAAGCCCAGCAGGCGCCGCGAGCCCAGCGTGGCCAGCGCGCGCGATGCGCGGATCCGCAGCGGGACCAGGTAGCCGGGCGGGTAGAGCCGCTCCAGGTCCTTGTCGGTGATGAGCCCGCGCATGGGCTCGATGATGTCCTCCGCGCCGCGAGGAGCGAGCAGCTCCGCGGCCCGCACGCGCACCGGCAGCGCCGTCGCCGCGATGCCCGCGAGCAACGGTCCGTTCTCGGTGGGGATGAGCTTGTCGAGCGCGTCCAGCGCGGCGACCGCCACCTCCAGGTGCTCGTCCTGCACGCGCTTGAGGAGCGCGGAGCGCAGGGGCTCCGCGGGGGCGTGGATGGAGCCCTTCGCGGCCTTCTCGCGCAGGGCAGGGTGCGTGGAGGCGAGCGCGGCCAGGTGCGGCTCCGGCTTCTCCTTGCCCGCCAGCTTCACCCATGCCTCGTAGGCGGCGGTGGCCACGGCCACGTCGCGGTCCTCCACGGACTTCTTCAGCCGCCCCAGCGCCCAGTCTTCCGTGCCGCGCTGGGCGAGCACTTCCACCGCGCGGTTGCGCAGGTCCGGGAAGCGGCCCGTCAGCGCCCGGTCCACGGCCTTCTCCGGCGCCTTCTCGTTCCACGCCCACAGCGTGCGGAACGCCTCGCCGCGCACCTTGCCGGACTCGTCCTCCAGCGCGTTGCCCAGCAGCGGCTCCGCGCCCTCCGCCTTCGCGCCCAGCTTCACCAGCCGGTCCAGGCCGCGCACGCGCACGTCCTCGTGCCCGGAGCGCAGCGCGGCCTCCGCGGCGGACAGGGGCGCGTCCACGTCCAGCGCCACCACCGCCTCCAACGCCGTGGCGCGCACGTCCGCGTCCGCGTCGTCCAGCATCCACACCAGCCGCTCGCGGGCGCGCGGGTCCTGCAACGCCTGGAGCGAGGCCGCCGCCTGCCGACGGATGGCCGACTCGTCCTCGCGCGACAGCTGCAACAGCGCACCCAGCGCCCGTCCATCGCCCAGTTGCGCAAGGCCCCGAGCACCGCGCACCGCCGTGTCCGGCATGCGGCACGCCATGGCGGCCAGCAGCGGCTCCAGGTCGGCTTCCGTCAGCGCCGCCCCCGCCGTGGCGTTGGCGAAGAGCTTCTCGCGCGCGGTGGCCAGCTCCGCGTCGGTGGTGAGCTTCGCCTCCGCGTCCCCGGCCGCGCGCTTCGACTGGAGCATCAGCATGCGCGCCACTTCGCGCACCGAGCGGGCGAACTCCTCGTCCTGCTTCTCCAGCGTGAGCGCCAGCGCCCGGCGCTCCAACACTCGCACGGCGAAGGCCACGCGGCGCACGTCCCGGTCCGCGTCGTCCAGCGCGCGCGCCACCAGCGGCTGCATGCGCGGGTCACCCAGCAGGCCCGCCACCGAGGTGCGCAGCAGCACCTCCACCTTGAGGGCGGCGGGGCCGCGCTCGAAGGCCAGCTTCAGGGGCTCCGTGCTGCCGGCGGGGGAGACGGCGACGAGCGCGTCCAGCGCGGCCTCGCCCACGGGCGCCTTGTCGTCCGCGAGCTTGCCGGAGATGAGTCCGGGCACCAGCGGCGACGTGCCGCCCAGCTTCGCCAGCCGGCGCAGCGCCAGCACCCGCGTGTCCGAGAAGCGCGAGTCGAGCGCCGCGCGCGGGGCCGCCAGCGGCGACTCCGTCTCCAGCTTCGTCAGCGCGTCCAGCGCGGCGGTGCGCACGCCCACCACGTCGTCGTTGAGCCGCTCGCGCAGCTTCGCCCGCGCGGCGGTGCGGCCCTGCGCGCCCAACTCAGTGGCGGCGAGCTTGCGCACCTCCGCGTCCGGATCCGTGCCCAGCAGGGCCAGCGCGAACTCCAGTGCCTCCGGCTCCAGCAGCGCGGCGGCCTCGCGCACGGCGGCCTCGCGGCGGGGACGGCCCGCCTTGCGCGCCTCGTTGAGCACGTCGAAGCCGTGCGTGAACGTGACCGTCTCGTCCGTGGGCTTGCCATCCGTGCCCAGCGTGATGCGCGTGACGGTGCGCTCATCTCCGCCCACGAACACGAAGCCCAGCACCTGCTTCGCCTGACGGGGGTTGGCTGGCGGCCCGAAGGCCACCGCGTGCACGGCCTTGGTGCCCAGCTCGAACGTGCGCGGCTTGCGACGCTCGTCCAGCCGCCACACCTTGAGCTTGCCGTCGCCACCCACCGACGCGATGCGCTCCGCCGGCTCCTGGCCCGGTTCCGCCGGGGGCGTGGGCGGGAACACCAGCCCCAGCACCGGGCCCGCGTGGCCGCTGTCCTTCTCGCCGCGCACCTCGAACTCCACCGCGCCGACCAGGTACCAGATGCGCAGCTTCCCATCGTCGCCCGCGGAGACCAGCCGCCCGTCGCGGGGCGTGAAGGCCAGCGCGCGCACCGCGCCCTCGTGGCCCGCCATGTCCCGCTGGGCTCCGGACGCCACCGTGAACGAGCGCACCACGCCGTCATCGCCCGCGCAGGCGACGTACGTGTGCGAGGGGTCCACCGCCACCGCGCGCAGCGGCTGCGGCGACGCGCTCCACTCCTTCAGCTTGCGCGTGCTCTCCCAGTCCCACGCGCGCACGAAGCCGTCCACGCCGGCCGTGTAGAGCACCTTGCCGTCCGCGCTGGACGCCAACGCCGTGCACCCGCCCGGGTGCGCGCCGTGGAGCTGGAACTGCACCGCGCCGTCGGTGAGCGACCCGAAGCGCACCGTGCCGTCCGCGCCGGCCGCCGCGTAGCGCTCGCCCGACAGCGCGAGCCCCAGCACGTGGGCGGGCAGCGACGCCGTCCAGAGGACCTTGTTGGTGCCGGGCTCGTACGCGGTGAGGCGGCTGTCCGGGGCGGCACGCGTGCCCCCCACGAGCAGCAGGCGGGCATTGGCCGCGAGCGCACGGACCTTCTCGATGTTGCCGATGGAGAGGTTGGCCATGGTGTCGTTGTCCTAGATGCCGCCGAGCTGCACGCCCGGGTGAGCCGCCTGCAATTGCACCAGCGAGGCCAGACAGCTCTGCCACTCGCCCTTCGCCACCGACCCGGTGAACTCGCCCAGCACGGGCGCCACCACGCGGGCAAAGCTCTCTTCTTCCAGACCCAGGTCCCGCACCAGCTCCACCACGCGGCGCTTGGCCACGCTCGCGGACAGCCGGCGCTGCACGTCGCCCTCGCGCGCTTCCTTCGCGCGCCCCGGCGGCAGGCCGAACAGCATGCGCCGCAGGAACGTGCGCAGCGCCTCCACGTCGGAGAAGCGCGTCGTGCCGCCCGCCTCGCGCGCGTCCTTGACGCCGCCCGCGGGCTTCCAGTCCTCCGGCAGGTGCAGCGGCCGGTGCTTCTCCCAGAGCAGGCGCACCGCGAACAGGCCCACCTCGCGGTCCGCGCTCTGCATCAGCCCGGACAGCCGCTCCGCCCCGCCCAGCCGCGCGTAGTGCCGGCGGATGAGCTCCACGGCGACCTCACGCGTGCTGCGCTTGGTGGACTCCGTGAGCGCGAACACCTTGCCCGCGTCCAGCTCCTCCGGCTGCAGCGTGTGGCGCGCATCCGCGCCCGGCTCGCCCGCGTTCAAGAGGGCGTCATAGGCCAGGTTGCGGATCTCCTTCGCGTCCGAGTCCGCCAGCTCGTACACCCGCGTCTGGTAGCCCCACGCGCGCAGCTCCGAGCGGGCGATGGTCAGCGCGAAGCGGCGCACGTCGTCGCGCGCATCGAACAGCGCGGGCCACAGCTTCTCCGGCGTGTACGCCTTGCGAGGCGCCCGGGGCTTGATGTCGTAGGACTTCGACTCCGGCTGCTCCGGCCCGATGCCCGGGTGGTGGCAGCGCAGGTACGTCTGCGCGAACGTGCGCACCGGGGCCGGCTGCTTCGCGCCCAGCGCCAGGTCGAACAGGCGCTCCAGGCCCTGTGCCGCGTCGCCCGTGTCGCTGAAGTCCGCGGGCACCACGTTCTCCAGCAGGTAGCGGTGCCCGAAGTCGTGCAGCGTGGGGTCCGCGCGCCGCGCCAGCGCCAGCAGCCAGGGCACCGTGAGCTGCCGCGCGGTGAAGAGCTTGCGGTTGCCCAGCAGCGCCAGCGCCGTCTCGCGGTGCTTCGCGCTGAACACCAGCGCCTTCACCCGCTCCACGTCCAGGCCCGGCAGGCTGTCCGCGCGCGTGAGCCACTGCGCCGCCTGACGGCCCAGGCGCGGATTGGACACGAGGTCCAGCAGCCACTCCGGCCCGATGTCCGCCGGCTTGTACGTGCCCAGCGCCTTCATCGCCGCGTCCTCCACGATGCGCGGCCGCTTCGAGCGCTTCGCCTCCATCAGCGTCTGCTTCCAGAACGACGCGGGCATCTCCCCGGCGGCGTACTTGGACGCGATGTAGCCCGTGGCCCACTTGAGCTGTTCCTGCTGACCGAAGAGCTGCTCGCGCAGGAAGTCCTGCGTGACTTCCGCCCGGTCGAAGGACTGCTCCAGCGCCTTCGCCGCGAAGCCCGCCGTGGCCTTGGTGATGAGCAGCCGGCCCAGCAGCTCCAGCCCCAGCTCGCGCGGCTTGCGCTTCTCCAGCGTGGCGGCGGCGAAGGCCACCACGTCGTCCTCGCCGTGCTCCACCAGCTCCGCGAGCCTCTCCGCGGGCATGTCCTGCGCGTGGCCGCGCGCGTACTCGATGGCGTACGCCCGGGCCTTGTCGCTGGGGGACTCCAGCAGCGCCAGCACCGCGTCGTGCAGCCCGACGGCGCGCAGCTTGCCCTGGTGGAACTCCGGCGAGCCCTGGAGCGTCTCCACCAGGAAGTCGTGGGCGGTGCCCAGCGGACGGCGCGCCAGCCGGTCCAGCCACGCGGGCGTCACCTTGCGCAGCGCTTCCGGGAAGTCCTTGCGCAGGCCCTGGATGGCGAACTTCGCGGCCGGGTCCGAACCGCACGTGTCCAACAGGCGCATCAGCGCGTCCGGCGAGCGCTTCCACGCGTCCGGGTACATGCGCTGCTTCACCATGTCCGCGGGCGGCTGGATGGGGAAGCGCGTCGCGGAGTAGTTGCGGCTGTTGTGCGCCCAGACGTGGTGCGCCACCCAGCAGGAGGACCAGGACGTGTCCGGCTGGTAGTGCCGCAGCACCTCCACCGCGAACTGCGGGTAGAGCTCCGGGACGGCCGCGCCCAGGTGGCGCAGGAAGCGCCAGGCCCGGCGCTGGAGGTAGGTGAGGGTGCCGCCGCCCACCTCGCGCGAGCGGTGGCTGCCGCGCTCGGTGTCGAATCTCCACGCCAGCACGCCGAACATCTCCGCGTCGTGGCGCGCTTCGGCCAGCTTGTAGATGCGCTTGAGGCCGGCCCAGAGGCCGAACTTCAGCGGCGCTTCCTTCACCAGCGTGAAGAGCGCGGCCCGCGCGGGCTCGCTGTTCTTCTCGTACAGGGACACCAGCAGGTCCGCGAGCGCGAAGCGCGCGGGCATGGGCACGTCCTTCTGCGCGAGGAAGCGCTGCCACGCCTCATGCGAGCCCTGGCGGCGGCCGGCCTTCTCGCCGCGCTGCTGCGCCTGCGCGAGCAGGGACTTCAGCGCGTCGAAGTCGAGCGCGCCCTGCGGCAGCGGCGTGTCCGACGTCTTGTCCGGCTGGTCCAGGAACGCCAGCACGGCCTCGGCGAGGTCGGGTGCTTCCGCCCTGGCCAGACGTTCGAGGTCCGTTGCGCTCAGCGCGTCGCTCGGGGTCATGGGTCCGGGGTTTAACACAGCTCTTCGTCACCAGAAGGCCCTGATGACCCAGGCCTCACCAGGTGATGGTGGGCACCTGCACCTCCTGCTCGGCGGCGGCCCCCACCGTCACGTCCTGCCGGTACGTCAGCCACTTCCCGTTGCCCCGGTGGTGCAGCACCATCAGCGTGTAGGGCCCGGGCGGCACGTTGCTCCACGTCTCGTTGCCGGAGGACGTGCGCAGGCCCTTCCCGCGCAGTTGCCCCGTCGCGGCATCCGAGCCCGGCAGCGGCACCGTGCCCGGGAAGAAGAGCACGAGTCCCTGGGGCCCGCGCTCGCCCCAGCGCACCGTCACCGTGGCGCCCTTCGCGGCCGCGAGGAGCTGCACCCGGGTGACGCGATGCGCCTCGACGCGCACCTTCTGGTAGGGCGCCGCGTACGGGCCATCGCTGGAGCGCAGGCCCACCAGGTAGTCACCAGGCTCCAGCTCGCGGAAGACGGTCCGCGCTTCATCGTCGGGAATGTAGTCCGTGGCCTCCTGATCCCGCTCCGAGCGGACCGACACCATGGAGGGATAGGGCCTGCCCTGCGCGTCCTTCACCGTCACCTCCAGGCGGGTATCGCCCTGGAGGCGCAATTCGAGCGTGTCCTCGGTGGGGCCCAGCGCGCGCTCCAGCGTCGCGTACTCCCCCGCCCCATTGTGCCGCGCGGTGAGCCGGTACGGCCGGGACTCCACGGAGGGCAGCGTGAAGGTGCCATCCCGGGCGGTGGTGGCGTCCAGGAAGCTGCCGTCGACTTCGTAGATTTCGTACTTCTCCCCCGACTCCTCCTCCGCCGCGGCCTTCAGCTCCTCGGGGGGCAGGGACAGGGAGATCGCCACGCCCTCCAGCGGTTCGCCGGTCGCGTCGTCCACCACGCGGCCCCGGACGGTGTGCCCCGCTTCGATGCGCACCTCGCCCAGGTCCACGTCGCGCCCGGCGGGGACCCGCACGTCGCGCTGGGTGAACGCGTGGCCCAGGGCCTTGAAGGTCAGGTGCTGGAGGCCGGGCTTGTCCACGAAGACGGTGAAGGCCCCGCGCGGGTCGCGCACGGGTTCCTCGTTCAGCTCGAAGCGCGTGATGGGCGCCCCGTTCGCCTTCACCAGCCGTCCGGTGATGCGGCTCTGGGCGGCCAGGACGACGCGCACGGCCATGTTCCCCGCGCGGGCGATGACCTTGGGGTCTTCCTCGTCCGGCTCCCACCGGCCCATCCGCAGCCCCCCGAGCAGCTCATCGGTCCCTTCGTCGTCTTCGTCGACCTCGGGCTCGGGCTCGGGCTTCGCGGGGGGGCGGGGCATCGCGTAGCCGGGCTTCGTCGCCGTCAGCTCGTAGTCCCAGTCCCGGGCCAGCGGCTCCAGGGCGAAGCGGCCGTCAGGCCCCGTCTTCGTCTCCAGGGGGGAATAGGAGCGGCCTCCATTGCCCTCCCCCTCCTTGGCCACGGCCTGCACGGCGACGCCCTCCAGGGGCTGGCCCTTGGAATCCACCACCACGCCGGCGATGCGCCCATCCAGGTCCAGGTGCAGCGCGAGCTCCACGGTCTCCGAACCCCGCACCTCCACGCGCTGGGGCATCAGGCGCTGGTAGCCGCCCTCGCTCGCCTCCAGCCAGACGGCGTAGTTGCCCGGCGCCACGCCCCGGAGGGTGAAGGTCCCTTCCTCTTCCGTGGAGCCCGCGAAGGTGACGCGCCCGTGGTCCTCCGGGTCGTCCTCGTTCACGCCGCCCTTCGTCAGGGTGACGTCCACCTCCTTGACGGGGACGCCGCTGGAGCTGGTCACGGTGCCGCGCACCGTCGCGCCGGCCTCCAGGGTCACCTTGAGTCCGGAGGCGGGCGCCTGGACCCGGAGCTCGCGTCCCAGGTAGCCCTCCGCTTCGACGGCGATGATGCCGGCCATGGCCTTCTCCACCTTGATGATGAAGTGGCCCGTGTCGTCGGAGGTGGCGTCGAAGGTGCGGGGGCGGTGCCCGTGGTGCAGGTGGATCCGGAACCTCGGCGGGGGCTCCTCCTCCTCGGGGGGCGCCCGCAGCGACAGGGAAGCCTCCTTCACCGGCTGGCCCTGGGCATCCACGACCTGGCCCTCCACGATGACCGCCGGGGACAGGACGAACTCCAGGGGCGGGGTGTCGCGGCCGACGGTGCGCTCCTCGGAGAGGCCCAGCATCCGCTCGGCCTCCACCTGGAACCGGTAGGCGCGTGCCACCAGGGGGCCCAGGCGCACGTGGCCTTCCGCGTCGGTCTGCTGGGTCTTGTTCACGCCCACGCCCCACAGGCCCCGGTCGAAGGTGTCGCTGTCGACGGCGACCACCACGGCGTCGCGCACGGGATGGCCCGCGGTGTCGCGCACGGTGGCGTCGACGAAGAACGCGCTGCCCAGGCTCAGCGTCACCTCCGCGTCGAGCTGGTGCTCCGTCAGCTCCACCTCCGCGACGGCCCGCTGGCCGTCGTGCTCCGCGGTCATGACGTAGGCGGAGGGCAGCAGGTTGTCGAAGGTGAAGCGCCCGTCCGCGTCGGTGACGGCGATGCGCTCACCGGCCTGCTCCGTCACGGAGACGCCGGGGACGGGACGCTCGCCGTCGAGCACCTGGCCCACGATGCGCCGGGGCGGGTGCAGCACGAGGTCCTCCTCCAGGGGGAGGGGCCCCAGGTCCTGGAGCCAGGTGGAGAGCTTGCCGGGGTGCGCTGCGGCCAGGGTGTAGGAGGCCTCCGGGAGGGGGCCCACGGCGAAGCGGCCCTCGGCGTCGGCGACCGTTTCGAAGTAGCGCGCGTTCCCGGTGTGCAGCACGGTCAGCCGGGTGCCTGGGAGTGGGGCGCCGTCCTCGTCCACCACGCGGCCGGAGAGCTTCTTCGCGGGGACGAGCACCAGCTTCAGGTCCTGGGTGCCGGTGGCCACGTCCTCCTCCAGGGCCGCGCCCTCGGGCCCCAGCGCCCACACGGCGACGGTGCCCTGGGGCAGGCCCTCCAGCGTGAAGGTGCCGTCCTGGGCGGACGGGGTGCTGGTGAGCACGAAGGCCGAACCCCGGCGGGAGGCCACCAGCTCCAGGGCCCAGTCCCAGGCGGAGGCGTTGGAGCAGTCCCCATCCGCCAGGGAGACGGCGGGGTCGGTGTCGCACGGCAGCTCCGACAGGGTCTCTCCCGGCAGGGGCACCGTGGCGGAGACCTCCACGCCGGCGACGGGCTGGCCCCGGGCATCCAGGACGCGGCCCCGGACCTGGAGCGCTCCCCGGGGTGGCGCGGGTGGGGTGGCCGACAGCTGCCGGCGCACGGGCCGGGACGTGGCGGAGGTCGCGTCCGTCGAGGACGGTGAGGTGGGGGACCGCCACCAGAAGATGCCCGCTCCAACGAGGAGCAGCAGCAGCACCCCTCCGATGACCACCGCCGACGGCTTCCGCATGGCGCCCCTCCAGGGTGGGCGACTGTAGCAGCAGGGCTGACGTGGACCGCGAGGGGGCGGGGGCACGCCGGGGCGTCAG
>NZ_RAWD01000124.1:0-25379 GCF_003612065.1 Corallococcus sp. CA047B | reverse complement strand
GTTGTCGGTGGCGGCGCTGCGAGGGTGGGGGATTCCGGCCACGTTCGCGGCCCTGGCGCTGGTGGGGATGGGCGTGGGGCCGGCGGCGAGCAGCTCCCTGCTGGGGCCGCAGTCGCGGGCGCCGTGGCAGTACCGGGGCATCGTGACGAGCACGCTGTATTCGATGCGGCTGTTGGGAGGTTCGCTGGCGGTGGCGGCCTTGTCGCTGGCGCGAGGGCACTTCGCCGCGCAGTTCGCCATCGCCGCGGGGCTCACGGCCCTGGCCGCGCTGGGCATGGCGCTGGCGGCGCCGGGGCTGGAAGGCAACGTCCCGCGCGAAGGGTGAGGTCTACACCTCGGTGAAGTGCATGCCGGTGGCGCCGGTGCGCTCCAGGGCGTCCTTGAGGTCCTCGGAGACGATGAGGGCGATGGACCAGCCCCAGGGACGGAAGAGTTGGGCGTCGCCTGCTTTTGATGGGTCGATGCGCATGCCGTACACGGAGCGGTACTCGCCAATTCGCTCTGGCTGACCGTGTCTGGCCTCCCAGAAGCGGATCTCCTCGGAGTCCTTCTCGTTGATGCAGCGGATGAGCTTGGTGGCCACGAACAGGACGTACTGATCGGGGTGGCCCTGGATGTCGACCGAGAAGAGTTGCACGTCGTTGGCAGCGCGCTCCGCGAGCACGGTCGCGATCTTGACGTGGACGATGGGCGTCATTCCTACGCCCGCGAGGGAGAAGTCCTGGGGCCTTCCTGGTTCCATGATGGGAATTCGGAGGTAGCCGGGTGCAGGAATGGGTTTCCCGTTCCCGAACATCCAGGGGTTATCGACCTCCACCGAGTTTGCATCGACCGGGTCGTCCAGGTACCAGTTCTCTTCCTGAACATCCGACCTGAGTTCAAAGTACCGAGCAGCCATGATGGTTGAACCCTAACGTCCCTTGCGCGTGGTCAGAAGACGGTTGAGGATCGTGCCCGAAGCGTTGGCTTCCTCGGCAAGGTCCTGGAGTGCACTCGTCAGCGCATCGCGACACTGCACCACGGTTCGGCAGTTTTTTGTGGCGTCGCTCAGCCGGCTCATCACGTACTCATGATACTCGCGCGGGTGTGGGCCTCGGTGGCCTTTGACTTCAACAATGTTCTCCGGATCATTCAAATCCATCCCTGCCTTTTTGAAGAGCTTCCGGAACAGCGGGGTCCACGGCCCACCGCGCTTGGCGGACTTCTCGTTGCGGATGGTGGCCAGATGATGACGCTGCGTCCCCCTGGGCACCGATGACATCGCTACCGCGTTGGGGGCGAGAGCGATGGTGAAGCCCTCGGCGGTCATCGCCACGGAGCGCACGCCGCCGATGGCCACGTACTGGAAGCCCGCTTGGGTCTCCACCACGATCGCGGCCGGTGCGGAGCCGGGCAGCCCCTGCACCTTCGTCGCGAGCCCCACCGTGTTGCCCAGGGCCACGGTCGCCAGCATCACGAACACCCGTGCCGCGTTCTCACCCAGCACCTCTCCGTACGCCTCGCCAGCGTCGCGCACCTGGACGAAGGTGGTGGCCCCGTCCACGTGGCGCACGAGGGTGAGCCACCCGTCGAGGATGCTCCACACCGTGTCCACGCCCAGGTACGCAATCGCCGTGGCGGTTATCAAGGCGGCGAGCCCCTTGGACAAGGGCTCCGGCAGTGCCCAGAGCAGCAGGTACATCGTCACGGTGGAGGTCAGCGTGGCCAGCACGGCCTGCGGGTGGGCGATGTCCTTCAAGGCCTCGGACGTCTCTTGCCACACGGAGTCCATGGCCACGGCCATCGCCAGTGCATAGCGGCCGTCGCTTCCCAGCAGCGGCCCTTCCTCCAGCAGCCGCAGGCAGTCCCCGGACTGTTTCCGCTTCTCGCACCAGCGCTTGTAGCCCCGCGTCAGGTCGTCGGACGCGTTCAGCAGGTGCAGGTCGCGCTTCTCCTCTTCACCCAGGGGGACAATCTGCCGGGTCCGCTCGTGAAACCCATACAGGCCACTGCGCTCGGGAAGACCGAACAGCTCACGGGCGGCCCGCATGGGGTTGGCGGACGGCCGCACGTCGCGCGCAAGCGCCTTCACGACCGTCTCGAACTCTTCCTCCCGGAGCCGGGTCGCGGAGAGGGAGGCCCCTTCCTCCTCGCTAGGCGTGACGACAACCCGTGCGCCGTCGTCCGTCTCCAGGCTCACGCGCCGCGTTGTTGCACAGCCCGACACGAGCATCCCCAGTAGCAGCGCCCAGCCCAGCCGCGTCATGTCGCCTCGCAGTCACGTCAGCTATGGGCGCCACGGTAGCAGCAAGTCCGTGCAAGCCGAACCGGGGCCTGTCCGAGCGGGCGCTGGGTATGGGCTCACTACACCTCGGTGAAACGCATGCCGGTGGCGCCGGTGCGCTCCAAGGCGTTCTTGAGGTCTTCGGAGACGATGAGGGCGATGGACCAACCCCAGGTGCGGAAGATCTTGGCTGTGCCCACCTTCGCGGGGTCGATGCGCATGCCCGCCACGGACATGTACTGCCCCACTTTTTCCGGCTGCTCGTGCTTGGGTTCCCAGTACCGCACTTCCCGCGATGCCTTGTCATCGATGCAACGGATCATCCGCGTCGCCACGAGCATGCTGAACTGCTCAGGCTGACCGTCGATGTCGACTGCGAAAAGCTGGATGTCGTCGGGAGCCAGTTCCGCGAAGACCGTGGCGACCTTGACGTGGATGACGGACTGGGTCCCGATGCCCGCCTCCGAAAAATCCAGGGGTCTTCCAGGTTCATCAATGGGGATTCGGAGGCGACCAGTCACCTCAACAGGCTTCCCAGCCCGGAACATCCACGGGTCCTCGACTTCCACCGAGTGCTCATCGACCGGGTCTCCCAGGTACCAGCGACCTGGGACATAGACGTCCTCTGAAAGCTGGAAGTAGCGCAGGGGCATGTTCCTCTTCCGGCAAGGTCTCTGGGCGAGCATCTTGTCGGGTTCGGGTTCCCTCCGTCTATCGCGGCGCGCCCAGCTCCCGGAGGAAGAACCGACGCACGTCGTCCATGTAGTACCGGCTGGCGGGCCCGTTGGGGTTGTGTCCCTCTCCTGGCATGATCAACAGGTCGAAGTGCTTGTTCGCACGCACCAGGGCGTGGGCCATCCGCATCGTCGTGGACAGCGTCGCGTTCACGTCGCTCGTGCCGTGCATCAGCTTGAGCGCCCCCTGGAGCTTCCCTGCCAGCGCTTCGTTGGCGCCCGCCGCGTAGCCCTCCGGATTCTCCGTGAGCAATCCCATGTTGGGCTCGTTGATGATGGCTTCCTCCGTCAGTGCCCCCGGTGCTCCCGCATAGCCTGCCTTGAAGAACGCCGGCGCCGTCAGCATCCCCCGCAGGGCGAAGTAGCCGCCCCAGGAATGGCCATAGATGCCTACGCGCTCCAGGTCCATGTAGGGGCGGCTCGTGCCCGCCTGCTTCAACGCCGCGACATGGTCCGGAATCTCCGTCTGGCCCACGCGTCCGTAGTTCACATCCTGGAAGGCCTTGCTCCTTCCCGGCGTGCCACGTGCGTCCAACACCATCACGACGAAGCCAAGCTGGGCCAGCGACTGGGCGATGAGGCTCTCCCCACCGCCCACGTACCCCCACGGCACCACCGTGATGAACGGCCCCGCGTAGATGACATCGATGACTGGGTAGCGCTTCTTCGGATCGAAGTCCCAGGGCTTGAACAGCACTCCATACAGCTGCGTCGTGCCGTCCGCCGCCTTCACCGTGAGGGCTTCCGGTGGTGTGTAGTGCAGCTCCGCCAGCGCGCTCGCGTCGGCCTTCGCGTAGCGAAACGACTGTTTCCCGTCCGTGGAGGTCACATCCCAGACCCTCGGCTGCTCCCGGGTCGAATGCCCATCCACGAAGTACCGCGTGGAGGGTGACATCACCACCCGGTGCGTCCCAGGCTCTGGAGACAGTCGCTTCAGGTCTCCTCCCTTCAGCGCGGTTCGATACAGCACGCGTTCATAGGGAGACTCACGCTCGGCGGAGGCCATCACGTAGAGGGCATCCCCCTTCGGCGCGACCCCCACCACCCCGTGCACCGGAAACGGCCCCCGGGTGACCTGTCGTACCAGCCTGCCGGAATAGTCATACAGATAGACGTGGCGCCATCCGTCCCGCTCCGACATCCAGAGGAAGTGCTGACGGTCCGGCAGCGGCTTCACCTGCCGGGACCACCCATCCAGCGCGAAGTCGAGCGCCCCCACGAAGCTCTCCGGGCGCTCCTCCCGCAGCACCCGGCGGCGCTTGCCCGTCGTCGGCTCCACCGCCACCAGGTCCAACCGCTTGCCATTGCGCGACAGCTCGAGCACCAACGCTTCGCTTCCGTCCGGGCGCCAGCCCGCGAACCACTCGTAGCCTTCCGTCTCCGCGCGCGGCATGGGCACCACCTGCCCCGTCTCCACCGCGACGAAATGCAGCTCCGCGCGCATCAGCGGCGTGCCCGTCTTGGCGTAGGGCGCCCAGGTCACCTTCTCCAGCGCACTTCCGTAATCGACCAGGGGAACCTGGTGCACGCCCCGCGTGTCCTCGCGCCAGACCGCGAGGAAGCGGCCCTGGGGTGACCACGCGGCTTCGGGCACGCGCCAGGCGTTGTCGTCCGTGCCGGCGCGCTCCACCCGCGTCTTCCCCTGGGCGTCCACCACCGCGAACCCCGCCTCCCGTTGCACCGCGAGGGACTTGCCATCCGGCGACCAGGCATTGCCGGGCACGAGCGACAGCGCGGCCGGCTCCGTGGGAGCGAGCGCCACGACGCGGCGGTCGGACAGGCCCAACGAGAAGGCACGACCCTGCACGGAGAAGACAATCCCTCCCGCGTCGGGCGTGAACGTGAAGGGCATGAAGCCAGACAGCGTGACCGGCTTCCCGAGCAGCTGCGTCAGCTGGGCTCGCAGTGACTCGGGGGGCAGCAGGGCCTGCTGGGTCTTCCGCTGCGCATCCACCAGGACCCAGGTGTCGCGATGCGGTTCGAGCACGGACCAGTAGACGAAGCGCTCCCCCTCCGGCAGCCAGCGGGGCGGAGCCAGCGTGTCCCGGATGCGGGCCGGCAGGTTCAGCGCCACATCGGAGAAGTCGAGCCGCTCCTGGAGCGGATCCGAAGCGTCCGCCGCCGTCGCCCTCCAGGGGAGGAACAGTCCCAGGACGAGCAACAACAGGGGCATGAAGCGCGAGCCTGGACGAAGCAGGGGAGGGTTCATGGGCAGTTCCGGAGGTGGAAAGGGACGGGACGTCAGCGCATGCTTCGCGGTGCCGGAGTCGTGACTTCGAGCAGCTCGGCCAGGGTCTTCAGGCCCCGCTCCAGCTCGGCTCGGGAGCTGGCCGCGCCCAGCGACACCCGGAGGGCATTGGGCGCGTTGCCGGGCCGGGCCGCGAACAGGTGCGCGGGGCCCAGGAGCACGTCCCGAGCGGCGGCCTGTTCCACCAGCTCCGTGGCCCTCCGGTGCTCGGGAATGGGCATCCACAGGAAGTACGCGGTGGCGTGCGCGACATACGGATGGCCCTTCAACACGGACGCCGCAAGGGACTGACGGGCCATGGCTTCGGACCTCCGTGCATCGCGGAGGGCTTCGGCCGTGCCGTCCGCGATCCATCGCGAGGCCAGCTCGCTCATCAGCGGAGAGCCGGACCAGACCGTCGCCGCCGCCGCCTGCTCCAACGCCAGGCGGGCATGGGCGGGTGCCCGGATGTAGCCGACGCGCAACGCGGGCAGGAGCGCCTTGGACAGACTCCCCAGGTGATACGTCCGCTCGGGCGCGAGCGCGGCCAGGGGCGGAGGCGCCTTCGCGACGAGTGGCGCCAGGGCCCCGTTCTCGATGAGGGCGACGTCGAACTCACGGCAGACCTCCAGGACGGCCTGCCTGCGCTGCAACGGCATGATCGCCGTGGTCGGATTGTGGTTCGTCGGCGTGCAGTAGAGCACCCGGGCCCCGCTCTTCCGGCAGGCCTCCGCGAGCGCCTCCGGGATGAGCCCGTCCGCGTCGAGCGCCACCGGGTGCGTGGGCAGCCGGAGCCACTCCGCCGCGGCGAGCGCTCCTGGATACGTGACGTCCTCCACCAGCACGCCCTCGGGTGTCGCCAGCAGCGACAACAACATCAGGGTCGCGTGCTGGGCACCGCCGCACACGGTGACCTCTGCCTCGGAGGCGGGCACGCCCGCGAGCCCGAGCCAGCGCGCCCCCGCCGCCCGCTGCGACTCGGAACCCCCGTGCGATTGATATCCACTGAGCGCGGTCAGGTCCGCGCGCTCCCCCAATTGCTTGAGCGCGGCGGCGAGCGCGAGGTGTCCCAGGTCCCCCGGCACGATGGGCACCGCCGTGGGCCCCAGGTCGATGCGCGTCCGGTCCAACTGGGGCGAGTAGCGCTCCATCTCCGTGAGGTCGCGCACGAACGTTCCGTTCCCCACCTGCGCGCGGATGAGCCCCCGCCGCTCCGCTTCGGCATAGGCCCGCGTCACCGTTCCCAGCGACGCACCCACCGTGACCGCCAGCTCCCGGTGGGTTGGCAGCCGGTCCCCGGCCCGCAGCCGTCCGGCGCTGATGTCCGCCGCGAGGGCGTCGACGAGCGCCGCGTACAACGGCCCATCGGACCGTTTCAGGCGCGGCTTCCAGGGGGCGCGGGTCATGAAGCTCCTTCGCGGCTCCGGCATCCCCGCCGGAGTCCAGGTGTCATGGGACGTGAAGACGATTGTACCATGACAATTGCCGGAATGTACCGGTGCCCTGCGCTGGAAGCCCTTCCTGTCGGTGGTGAGGCCGCGCCGGGGCTCAGTCCTCCGTGAGGAGGAGGCTCCAGAGCAGCACCTTCTTCTTGCCGGGAGGCCGGTGCAGACAGCGGACCGGGCCGTCCTGGGACGCGACGAACACGATGGCGCCGGAGTGCTGGTTGGCGAAGACGGCGGCGGCGCGGTGACGCGAGCCGTGCTGGCTGATGGGGTAGTGCGGCCCGGGGCGTCCCTGGAGCGTGCGCGCCTCGAACACCTGTGGCGGGCCGCTGCGCGGGATGGCGATCTGATACCCCGCGCAGACCACCTCCAGCTCCGGCCCCAGCACCAGCGCGTTGTCCACCGCGGTGAGCTGGCCAATGCTCTCCACCAGCGCCTGGAAGTCGCTCTCCGTCACCTTGTCGTCGTGCTCGGCGGCGGCCTTCTTCAGCTCCGGGTCCTCGGGCGGTTCGGCTTCCGAGACGGTCCGCCCGGACTCCGCGCGCCAGGCGCCGTTGATGAGGTCCGCTCTGGCCTGGACGAAGCGCTGCAACCGCTCGCGCAGCAGCGAGCCCTGCCCGGGCGGCAGGCTGTACTTGCCTCGCGTGCGGAAGCGGTCCAGGTCGTGCTGCTTGGGCAGGAACGCAATCAACCCGCCGTGGTGCAGTCCGCCCATCTTCCGGATGAGGCCGTGCACCGCGTTGGACACGTACCACTCGCGGTTGCCGCCCATCAGCGGCTGCACCTTGGGCAGCGACTCCACCAGCGTGGCGCAATGCTCCATCAACGCCGAGCGCACCGCGCTGTCCTCGTGGAAGAGCAGGTCGTGCAGGGCCACGCGCCGGCCCGGCGGCACCGGTGCTCCCTGCTCGTAGCGGAACACCTCGCGGCCCTGCGTGCTCACCACCAGGTGGCCCGGTTCAGGCGCGTGGAGGATGAAGACGTCCTCTTCTCCCTCCGCGTGGAACTCCGTGTACTCCACCCGCCGCGCCAGCCCCTGGATGCGCAGCTTGCCTTCGCGAGGCCCCACGACCACCGCCGTGCGCGGCAGGTGCGCGGCGGGCGCCAGCTTCACCAGCGCCTCCACGCTGAAGTCGGTGATGCTCGACTTGGGCTCCAGGGGCAGCGTCTCCCACGCCTGCCGGTGGCCCCTCACACCGCCGATGAAGACCGTCTCCCGCACCGCCTGAAGGCCCGGCAGGCCCTGCGCGTGGTAGGCGATGCGCACGCGCGTGGCCTCGCCCTCCTCCCGGCCCAGGCTCGCGAAGAACACCGTGTCCGCCAGGACGACCAGCAGGCGCAACGTCGGCTCGGCCACGGGCGTCTTGGCGAACTGGCGCAGCCAGCTGCGCAGGGCTTCTCCGGGGTATTGCAGGCCGGGCTCATCCATCGGGCGCGCAGCATACCCACGCCTCATGGCTTCCCGGGGGAAGTCGCGTCACTGCCGCATCGCGGCGTCGGCTTTCCATCCTCGCGCCGCGAACCCGGCCTGTAGCACTGCCCGGGACAGGGAGGGGACGAAGGGATTGTCCGGATCAGGCGACGTCCCCAGGGTTCCCCAGCCTCCAGGAGAACCCGCCATGCGCCTCCGGTTCCTGACCGCCTCCTGGCTTGCCTTCGCCATGCCGCCGTCCGCAAGCGCGGCGCCATCCCCGTCGCGCATTCCCGGCCACGCGAAGCACCAGGAGCTCACGTGGATGATGACTGGGCTCACGCCGCCGGAGGCGCCTACTCCTCGATGAACGCCTGGAGCGTGCCGAACCGCTCCACGCCCTGATCCAACGCCGAGCGCACCGCGTGCAACAGCGCCCCATCCGACATGCGCCGCACCAGGACGATGCGGGGCGCGACGAAGGACGGTGAGCCCCCCAGCCGCGCCTCCAGCGCCTCCAGGGTGTGCACGGTGAGGACGAAGCGACGTCCGTCGCGCAGCCGCACCTCCACGTCTCGGGAGCCCTCGAAGGGCAGGTCCGGGTTGTCCGCGACCAGCAGGGAGGCGATCCGCTCGTCCTCGGTGTCGATGGACCGCATGCTTGGTCGCTCCCGTGAAGCTCGTCGCATGTCCGGGAGGGTGGGGACCCCCACCCGCGCCTACAACCCACCCTCCACGGCCGCCCCCGGGGACGGACACCCCGTGGCCCTGGAGGGCAGGGCGGCGGGCGGGGCCCGACACGGCGGACAAGACGAACGGCCAGCCCGGGTGTATGGCCCGCCTCACCCATGCCCGTGCCCGAGCCGACCACGCTGTCCACCTGGGGCCTGCCCGGGATGTTCTTCGTCGCGATGCTGGCGGGCTCCGTGGTGCCGGTGCCCTCCGAGGCGATGCTCGCCGCGCTCATCTACAATGGCACGCCGCCGGTGACGGCCACCGTGGTCGCCACCGTGGGCAACGTGCTGGGCGCCCTGACGCTCTACATCCTGGGGCAGTGGGTGTCGCGCGGCGGAGGTGGGCCCGTGGGGCGCTGGATCGCGCGCAGGCGGGCGAAGGAAGGCCCCCGCATGGCGCGCACCGAGCAGAAGCTGCGCACCTGGGGCGCCCCCGCGCTCCTCATGTCGTGGCTGCCCATCCTGGGTGACGCGTTCGTCCTCGCCGGCGGTTTCGTGGGCGTGCGCCCCGTGCCGTTCATCTTCTTCGTCACCCTGGGCAAGGGCATCCGCTACGCGTTCGTAGCGCTCTCCACCACCGCCGCGATGTAACTGTAACAATGTGTAATACAGCGCCCGGCCCCCGAGTCGCGGGTGACCGTTGGCCGTCGGTTCACGCAACGTTTCAAAGTTTGTGACGGATAAACGCGCAGGGCGTCGTGTACGCGGAATACTGCGTGCGCGGCGCTGCCGTGACGTCCCAGACCCCCTACGGCTCCTGGTTCTTCCGGGAGCAGGATGAAACACCGTGAGCCTGAAACAAGACCTCTTCCGGCGGCCTGCCGCCTCCTGGCGAACGTGGTCGTTCTCGCTGTTGTGCGCGGCGCTGGCCGCGTGCGGCGGGACGGAGGCGTCGGAGGAGACCGCGCCCGAGCTGGCGACGCATGAGGATGGGCTGGCCAATGTCCGCCTGCGGCTGATGGCGGCCAATCTGAGCAGCGGCACCGGCCAGGACTACGACCCGGGCCACGGCATCCGCATCTTCCAGGGCACCGACGCCGACGTCGTGATGATCCAGGAGTTCAACTACAAGACGGACTCCGCGGCGGACATCCGCAGCTTCGTGGACACGGCCTTCGGCACCGGCTTCTCGTACTACCGCGAGGCCGGTGCGCAGATCCCCAACGGCATCATCAGCCGCTACCCCATCATCGCCGCGGGCGAGTGGGACGACACGCAGGTGTCCAACCGCGACTTCGCGTGGGCGCGCATCAACATCCCGGGCCCCAAGGACCTGTGGGTGGTGAGCGTGCACCTGCTCACGACGAGCTCGGGCACGCGCAACACGGAGGCGTCCAACCTGGTGAAGTTCATCAACGCCAACGTGCCCGCCGGGGACTTCCTGGCCATTGGCGGTGACTTCAACACCGGCAGCCGGAGCGAGGCCACCTTCAGCACCTTCTCCAGCGTGGTGTCCACGGCGTCGCCGTATCCGGCGGACCGCAATGGCAACACCAACACCAACGCGGGCCGCAGCTCGCCGTACGACCACGTGCTGGTGGACAGCGACCTGCGCGCCTACCAGACGTCGGTCGTCATCGGCTCCAGCACCTTCGCCAACGGCCTGGTCGTGGACACGCGCGTGTACTCGCCCATCTCCGACATCTCTCCCGCGGTGTCGGGGGACAGCGGCGCCTCCGGGATGCAGCACATGGGCATCATCAAGGACTTCCTCGTCCCGGGGGATGGCACGACCTCCAGCTCCGTGACGGTGTTGTCACCCAACGGCGGTGAGAGCTGGACGGGCGGCTCCTCGCGCACCATCACCTGGACGTCGTCCGGCATCTCCAACGTGAAGGTGGAGTATTCGCTGAACGGCTCCACCTGGACGGCCGTGACGACCAGCACGAGCGCGGCCTCCGGGAGCGTGGCGTGGACGGTGCCCGGCAGCGCCAGCACCAACGCCTGGGTGCGGGTGAGCGACGCGAGCGACGCCGCCCTCAACGACCTGAGCAACAGCGCCTTCGCCATCACCACGGGCGGCTCCGGCGGCACCGGGCAGGTGTTCATCAACGAGGTGCTGCTGAACGAGGCGGGCTCGGATGTGAACGGGGAGTTCGTGGAGCTGGTGAACACCGGCACGGCGGCGGTGGACCTGAGCGGCTACACGCTGTCGGACAGCGCCAGCGTGAGGCACACCTTCGCGAGCGGCACGACGGTGGCGGCGGGCAAGGCGGTGGTGGTGTTCGGTGGCGCGTCGGGCATTCCGGCCGGCACGGTGGGCGCGGTGGCCGCGTCCACGGGCACGCTGGGCCTGTCGAACAGCGGTGACACCGTGACGCTGAAGAGCGCGTCCGGCACGACGGTGGATTCGGCCACCTTCGCCTCGGGGGTCGCGGGCACGGACGGCGTGTCCGCCAACCGCAGCCCGGACGCGAGCGCCAGCGCCAGCTTCGCGCTGCACACGGCCGTGTCCGGCACGGCCAGCTCGCCCGGCAAGCGCGCGAGCGGTTCGGCGTTCTAGAAGGCTTCGGTGGGAACCGGGCCCGGAAGTGTCGCCTCCACGGGCGGCCTTTCGGGCCCGGTTTTTTTTGGCGGGCGGCCCGGGGGCGGTCCGTTGATGAACACCGTGCGCGGGGACCGCGACGGGGGCAGGGACGAACTGGGAGAGTCGCTCCGTGTGCGTCCCGGATGCGGGCGCGAGGAGCCCCTCCCATGCTGAAGGTCCATCACCTCAATGAATCGCGCTCGCAGCGCATCCTCTGGCTCCTGGAGGAGCTGGGGCTGGACTACGAAATCGTCCGGTATCAGCGGGACCCGAAGACGCGGCTGGCCCCGCCGGAGCTCAAGGCCATCCATCCGCTGGGCAAGTCGCCGGTGGTGGAGGACGACGGCCGCATGCTGGCCGAGTCCGGGGCCATCATCGAGACCCTCATCCGTCGCCACGGCAAGGGACGGCTCGCGCCCGCGCCCGAAGACCAGGACGCGTACACGTACTGGCTCCACTTCGCGGAAGGCTCCGCGATGCTGCCCATCATGCAGCGGCTCTACGTGAAGCGGCTGGGTGACGCCGGAGCGCCGCTGATGCCGCGCATCGACTCGGAGCTGAAGAACCACCTGGGCTACATGGAAGGCGTGCTCCAGGGCCGCGAGTTCCTGGTGGGCAACGCGCTGACGGGCGCGGACCTGCAGAACAGCTTCGTGCTGGAGTCCGCGCGCGCGTTCCGGCTGCTCGGGGAGTATCCGAACCTGACGGCCTACCTGGACCGCCTGCACGCGCGCCCCGCCTACCAGCGCGCCGTGGAGAAGGGCGGCCCGTACGCGCTGGGCCGTTGAACAAGGCGCTCCCCGCTCCGTCTGCCTGAAGCATGAACATCCCGTGCGCCCGTGAGGGGGCACGGGCGCGCGCGGCTTGAGTCCACCCCGCGCGCGCGATAGCCACGTCCCCGGTCACATCCCCCTGGAGCCTCCATGAAGCCCCTGCTGCTGGCCGCCGTCCTCGCCGCCGCGCCCTCCACGCCGCCCTCTGTGGCGCCCGCCACGTCCAAGCCGGCGCCCGCCCAGGTCGCGCAGCCCAGCCTCACCGTGCCTGGGGGGAAGTTCCTCCGCGCCCGCTCCGGCAACACCGCCGTCGCGCAGATGTTCGCGCCCGGCGTCGCGGAGCTGTCCGCCCAGGAGAAGCGCGTGGCGTGGTCCCTGACGCTCGCGGCGCACGCGGGCGAGGACATCGCGTACGACCAGCTCGGCTGGAAGCTGGTGCCGGCGAAGCGGCTGCTCGAAGGCGCCTGGCTCTTCGGCCGGGATGCCCGGAGTGAAGCGTCCGGCTTCGACGCGAAGCTGGCGGAGTACCTGATGCGCTTCTATGGCCATGGCGGCAACCACGACAGCACCACCGGCCAGAAGTTCGTCCCGGGCTTCACCGCCGAGCAGCTCGAAGCGGCCGCCACGCGCGCCCTCGCGGCCGGCGCTCCCTATCCGGTGAAGGACGAGGCCACGCTCAAGGTCTGGCTCCAGGAATTGAAGCCCACCCTCTTCGACGCGGCCTTCGAACCGCAGCTCACCTCCAAGGCGCCGCCCCCGGGGCAGGACCTGCTCACCGCTTCCTCCAACACCGCCTATGGCCCCGGCGTGACGTTGAAGGACCTGGAGGGCTTCCAGGAGAAGTACCCGCTCAACTCCCGCGTGGTGAAGGAGAACGGCAAGCTGGTGGAGCAGGTGTTCCGCGCCGGCACGCCGGACGGCAAGGTGAAGCCGGGGCTGTACGCGAAGGAATTGTCGCGCGTCATCGCGCACATCCAGGAGGCGATGAAGTCCGCGGAGCCCGCGCAAAAGGCCTCGCTGGGCAAGCTGGTGCGCTACTTCCAGACGGGCAGCCCCAAGGACTGGGACGCGTACAACATCGCGTGGCTCAAGGTGGATCCGAAGGTGGACCTCAACCTGGGCTTCATCGAGACGTACGTCGACCCGCGCGGCCACAAGGGGCAGTGGGAAGGGCTCATCAACTACCGCGACGCGAAGGAGAACCAGATCATGGAGCTCATGGGTCGCAAGGCCCAGTACTTCGAGGACCGGCTGCCCTGGCCGGAGCAGTACCGCCGCAAGAAGGTCGCGCTGCCGGTGGCCAAGGCCATCAACTTCATCACGGCCTACCCGCAGCCGCCCGCGGGCATCAACCTGCCCAACGAGCAGCACATCCGCGAGAAATACGGCAGCAAGAGCGTGATGGTGACCAACGTGATGGAGACCGCCTCCGCCGTGACGCGGCTGCCCCTGGCGCTGGAGTTCTCCCGCACGGCGGAGGACCGCGAGGAGGCGCGGAAGTACTCCGTCACCGCGCGCAAGTGGTTGGTGGCCTTCCACGAGGTGCTGGGCCACGCCTCCGGGCAGGTGGACGCGAAGCTCAAGGGCCAGTCCCCGTCCGTCTTCCTGAAGGAGTACGACAACACGCTGGAGGAGGCGCGCGCGGACCTGGTGGCGCTGTGGCACGCCTTCGACCCGGCGCTCGCGGAGCTGTCGCCGGACCACGACGCCATCGCGAAGCAGATGTACCGGGACTTCCTGGTGGAGGGCCTCACCAACCTGCGCCGCGTGGAGACGGGCAACGCGTTCGAGGAGGACCACCAGCGCGGCCATCACATGACGGTGACGTTCCTGGAGGAGAAGGGCGTCGTGAAGCCGGTGGTGGAGAACGGCCGCACGTACCTCACCGTTCCGGATTACGCGAAGATGCGCGAGGCGGTGGGCGAGCTGCTCTCGCGCCTGATGGTCATCAAGGCCACCGGGGACTACGAGGGCATCCGCGCGCTGGTGCAGCAGAAGGGCATCCACTTCGACCCGAAGCTGCGCGACGAGGTCGCCCGCCGGGTGAAGGCCGTGGACGTGCCCACGGTGGTGCTGTTCAATTCGCCGCGCGTGGTGCCGGTGCTGGACGCGAAGGGCGACGTGGTGGACCTGAAGGAGGACTCCACCCAGGCCTTCGTGGATCAGCACCTGGAGCGCAGCCTGCTGGGACAGCTGTCGCCCGCGGAGGCCCGGACCGTCGCCCCGAAGCTGGCGGCGTCGCCGGACGCGCTGCGCGAGACGTTCCGCGCGCTGGGGACCGAAGCGACCTCGGCGCCGCCCACCACGAAGGGGGCCGCGCCGAAGAAGTCCACGCCCTGAAGCGTCAGGGGCTTCAGTGCTTGGGTGGGAGGTTCACGTCGGTGATGGCCTCCCCCGACTCCGACGTGAGCACGATGCGCCGGTCCTCCGGGTCCACCGGAGGGCCGCCCGGGGTGGCCGGGTCGCCCAGGCGGGGGTTGGGCCGGCCGTAGTCGCGCTCGAAGATGCGCACCACGGAGAGGAAGAAGGCGACGATGAGGGGCCCCAGCAGCAGGCCCACCGCGCCGAAGGCCGCGAGTCCGCCGAGCAGCGCGAAGAAGATGATGGCGCCGTGCTGGTTCATGCCCTTCTTCGCGAGCAGCGGCTTGACGACGTTGTCCACCAGGCCCACCACCACCACGCCCCAGATGGCCAGGAAGAGCGCCGCCCAAGGGTGCCCGCTCAAGAACATCAGGCCCGAGGCGAGCAGCACCACCACCGCCGCGCCCACGGCGGGGATGAGGGCGAAGAAGAAGGTGAGGCCCGCGAAGAACAGCGGCGCCGGCACGCCCACGATGATGAAGCCCACCAGCGCGGCCACGGCCTGCACGCCCGCGGTGGCCACCGTGGACACGAGGACGGACACGGACGTGCCCCGGAACTCGCGCAGCAACTCCCGCGTCTGGCCGCGCCGCAGCGGGGAGACGCTCTCCACCCACTGCACCAGCCGGTCGCCGTCGGTGAGGAAGAAGAAGAGCGCGATGAGCATCATCGTCGCCTGGAGCACCAGGGTGCCCGTGGCGGCCACCGCGCCCGTCACGGCCTTCGCGGCCGTGCCGCCCTGGCTCGTCACCTGCTCCTGGAGCTTCTGGTCCAACTGCTCCTGCTCCAGGGGGATCCGTTCGATGAGGCTGCTCACGGGCCCCCGGAGGCCGCTGGGGAGCTTGTTCACCAGCCCGTCCATGCCGTCCTTCTGCACCGTCTGCGTCACGAAGCGCGCGCCCTCGGACACCTCCGCGACGACGAAGGCGGTGAGGCCGCCCAGGGGCAGGAGCAGCGCCAGCAGGATGCCCGACACGATGAGGCCCGCGGACACGTTGCCGTGGCCTCGCAGCCGCCGCTTGAGCCGGTTGTGCAGGCCGTGGAACGTGCCGGCCAGCACCGCCGCCAGGAAGAGCGCCTCCGCGAACGGTCGGATGACCAGGCACAGAAGGAGGATGGACAGCAGGATGAGACCGACGAAGACGCGACGCGCTACCTGATCAGAGGCCATGGCCTCCCGAAGTTAAGGAGCCTGCCCCTCCCCCGGGAGCCCGCCCGGTCGGAATGTTGCAGGCGGAATTCCCCCCGGGGAGGCCACTGGAAGCCTGCCCGCCTGCTCGACGGACTTGGGGGCGGCGAAGGGGACGGTAGAGTGCGGCGCCATGCCGCCCTTCGACTCCGCCCGCTTCACCCTCTGGCTTCCCCAACTGCTGTGCGCCGCCTTCCTGGCCATCCTCTTCCTGCAGTCCGGCCTGGACAAGGTCGTGGACTGGAAGGGGAACCTGGGGTGGCTCACCGGTCACTTCGCGAAATCGCCCCTGAAGGGCATGGTCACGCCGATGCTGGCGGTCATCACGCTGATGGAGCTGGCGGCCGGTGCGCTGAGCGCGGCGGGCGCGGTGGCGCTCGTGGCCACGGGCAGTCCGTTCCTCGCGTACCTGGGAGCGGTGCTGTCGGCGGTGTCGCTGCTGGCGCTGTTCTTCGGCCAGCGCATGGCGAAGGAGTACGCGGGGGCGGCGGTGCTGGTGCCGTACTTCGTCGTGGCACTCGCGGGCGTGTACCTGCTGCGCCTTTCGTAGCTCGCTTCAGAGCACCTTGCGCGGGGGCATGATGGCGTTGGCGGACAGCAGGCCCGCCGCCAGCGCCACCGCGACGAGCAGCATGGAGAAGGCGGTGTCCACGCCCGCCACCACGTCGCGCTCCAGCAGCGAAGCGAGGCTGCGGAAGCCCACGCTGCCGGGGACGAGCAGCATCAGGCCCGGCACCACGGTGGTGACGGACGGACGGTTGCGAAGCCGCGCCAGCGCGTTGCTGCCGATGCCCAGCAGCAGCGCGCCGACGAAGGCCCCCAGCTGCGGCCCCAACAGCAGCGTCCCCAACCGGGCGCCTCCGAACGCGGCGGCGCCAGCCAGGGCAATCCATCCCCAGTCGCGCGGGCGGGCGCGGAAGAGCACCGCGATGGCGAAGCCCGCCACCACGAGCGCCGCGACGGCGGTGCCAGTCGGCAGCACGGTGGGCAGGGGACCGACGGGCAGCGGAGGCAGCACCGTGGCCACCCGGCTGCCCAGGGCCGCGCCGAAGCCCAGTTGGAGGAACACCAGCGCGGCGTGCGTGAGGCGCGACGTGCCGGAGATGAGGTTGCGCGTGGCGACCTCATTGACGGCGATGGTGAGCGTGAGCCCGGGCAACAGGACGATGAGGCCCGCGAGCGTGGCCACCTCTCCGTGCAGGGGACCGAAGGAGTGCGCGGCGATGCCCGCGAACGCGGCGGACAGCACGGCCGCCACGGGCTCCAGCACGCGCGCGGTGGTGGGCTGCTTGCGCGTCGCCAGGTCCACCAGCCCGATGCAGAGGCTGCTGAAGCCCGCGACGCCCATCTCCTTCCAGCCGCCCCCGAAGAGGATGGCGGCGGAGGCGCCGGCCAGCATCCAGCAGAGCAACTGGAGGGCCGGGCCGTAGCGCTGGGGCCGGGCGAGGATGGCTTCCACGCGCGTGGCGCCCTCCGAGGGCGTGAGGCGCCCCTGGATGACGTCGTCCGCGAGCATGTCCAGGAGGATGAGGCGCTCCAGGTCCATGTCGCCGGGCTCCACGCGGATGAGGCTGGTGCGCAGGTCCTCGGGCGGGCCGAAGGAGGCGAAGATGGAGGTGGGCGTGGAGAAGAAGCGCGCCTCCAGGCCCAGCCGCTCGCTCACCCGCTGCATCAGCCCTTCCAGGCGGTGGGCGGGCGTCCCGTGGCGGTGCAGGGCGTGGCCCAGGCGCAGCACGAAGGCCACGGCGGGGCCGGGAGGCGGCGGCGCGAGCGCGGCGAGGAGTTCGGGCGGGGCTTCGGCGGTTTCGGAGGGACGCGTGGACACGGCGGCGCGCACATGCGCAGAGCCGTCAGGGCGAGTCAAACGGCGCCGCAAGCCCTCCTGCTCGCCCTCATATGCCCGCCAGGCCTGGAACCCCCAGGGCGTCACGCATCTGATACAGCGGGCGGCAACCCTGGAGGAGGGTGCATGGCGCGCAAGCAACGGACACCGCGATGGTTGGAGGCCGCGAGGCGGCGGGGGCCGGGCGTGCCCGAGGGCGCGCGGACGGACTGGCTGACCCGGGCCCTGGGCCGGGCCGGCGTGCTGCCGCGCGCGGAGGCCGAGCAGGCCATCCGCGACGGCCGGGTGGAGGTGGATGGCCGCGTGCAGACGGACCTCTTCGCGCCCGTGCGGCCGGAGTCCCGCGTGCGCCTGGATGGCGTGGAGCGGGCCCTGACGTCGCGGGTGTGGGCGCTGATGTTCCACAAGCCCGCGGGGCCGGTGGTGCACGGCTCCGACCCCGAAGGCGTGGGCACCGTCTTTGAGCGGCTGCGCGCGGTGCTGCCCCCGGAGCTCGCCGGCTTCGAGTGGTACGCCGTGGGCCGCCTGGACCGGGACACCACGGGCCTGCTGCTCTTCAGCAACGACGAACAGTTCGTGCGGCACGCGACGGCGCCGGAGACGCACCTGCCCAAGCGCTACGTGGCGCGCGTGGAGGGCCTGCCCACGGAGGAGACGCTGGGGCGGCTGCGGATGGGCCTGGAGCTGGAGGACGGTCCCACGCGGCTGGCGGGCGCGGCGCTGCGAGAGCCGGACGTCGTGGTGCTCACGCTCACCGAGGGGCGGCACCACCAGGTGAAGCGGATGCTCGAAGCGGTGCGGCACCCGGTGCTCACGCTGCATCGCGAAGCCGTGGGAGAGGTGGTGCTGGATGTCCCGGAAGGCGCCTTCCGTCCGCTCACGGACGCGGAGGTGGCGGAGGGCCTGGGCTTCTCCGGTGCCGCCTGGGATTGAAAGGGGCAGGTGCTCCCCCAGCCCATCCCAGGCGGTGATGTCGCTGGCTTCAATGGAATGGACTGCTCACTCCGCCAGTTCGCAGATGTTGCGCACGCAGCAGTTCCAACAGACGGTGTGGCTCTGTCCGCCGCTCGTACATTCGTAAACGCAGCGCGCCATCTCCTCCGTGATGCCAGGCACGGGAGCATCCTTCGCGGGACTGGATGCCGTGGCGGACGCGCCTCCGACGAGCAGACCGAACATGAACACGCTCGCGGTGATCAGCTTTCTCTTCATCTTGGAGTCCTTTGGAGTCGCGCCCTGGGGATGGGCGCGGCGCCAGGATATCCCATGTCTGATGTGTCTTCCCGTCGGGAGGCCCCTGGTGGGAAACGCTTACTGCTGTTCGCGAAGGATTGCAGTGACGCGCGAACGTTGAGGATGGCTTTGGGGGGCCAGGGTCAGGAACCGGGCGTAATGCCGCTGGCTCAGCGCGAGGTTGTCGAGCCTGCCATGGAGGTAGCCCAGCGAGAGCTGGCAATCCGCGAACTGGGGATGGCGGTCGGCGCAGCGCGCGGCCTGCTCCATGGCTTCCGTGTAGCGGTTCTGGGTGATCAGCTTCTCGACGAGTTCGTGCAGTTGGCTGGCTTCGCTGGGAGCCACGACCTGGGCAGGTACTGCCTTGGGGACGGGCTTCGGGGTCGGAGTCGGGGTCGGGGGAGGCGACGCCGTGCGCAGGGGCAGCACCTCGAAGAGCCAGGTGGGATCGGGAGAGTCGCTCTGGATGTCGCCATCTTTCTCCAGGATGGCGGTGAGACGCTCCCGGAGGGGCGAGTCCTCGGGCGCGAACTGCAAGAACATCCGGTAGTGGTGCCGGCTTGCCTTGCGTTGCCCGAAGCGTCCGTGGATGACGGCGACAATCAGATGGCACTCCGCGGACTGGGGATGCTTGACCAGACAGGAATTGGCATGGACCAGCGCCGTATTGAGATCCTGCTTCTTGATGTAGGCGAAGACGTCCTGCTGGTACTCCTCGACGGGGCGGACTTCGACCTCGCGGGGCTTCTCCGCCACGGGACGCGTGGGCGCCTTGAATCCCTTGGGCGGGAGGATGGGACTGGCCGGAGGGGCGGCGTCCGGGACGGGGTGCGAAGGCTGCTCCAGGACCATGAAGATCGACAGCCCCATGACGGCCGTCAGCAGGGCTCCTGCTCCGACCAGCCCCTGGACCATCCGGCGTGACAGGCCGGGCGGCGATGCGGGCACGGGCACGGGCACGGACGCGGGCGGTGCCATGGGTGCGGGCCTCGCCGCCGGTCCCTGCCAGGACCTCATCTCCTCCAGGAAGGAACCCGGCACCGCCGGCTCGCGGCCCTCCTGCGCCAGGTCTCCCTTGAACAGCATGCGCAGCAGGTTCGCGACGGTCATCGCGGAGAAGCGCGGGTAGTTCGAATACAGGAACCCCGCCAGCGCATCTCCGAACGCATGGCTGGATTCAAAGCGCTGACTCCGGTCCGGCGTCAGCGCCTTCATCACGATGTCATTCAATTCCTTCGGCAGGTCCGGCCGGTGCGCGTTGGGGGTGGGAATCTCGCCACTGCCCACCCGCGTCATCACCACATGCGGAGGGCCTTCCACGGGCAGCTTGCCGCAGAGCAGTTCATACAGCACGACGCCCGTGGCCCAGACGTCGGAACGGGCATCCACGTCCTCGCCGCGGGCCTGCTCCGGGGAGAAGAAGAGGTACTTGCCCTTCACCACCCCGGTCGCGGTCTTGAAGCCTCGCTGGAGCTGTGCCTTGGCGATGCCGAAGTCGACGATCTTGACCTGGCCTTCGTAGCCGACGAGCACGTTGTCCGGGGAGATGTCACGGTGGACGATGCCGAGCGGCTTTCCGGTGTTGTCCGTGCGGGTGTGCGCGTAGTGCAGGCCCCGGCACATCTCCATCGCGATGAAGACCGCGACGGGGACGGGCAGGGTGTCCATGCCGCTCTTCATCGCGCGCTTGAGGATGCGGTGGAGGGGCTGGCCGTCCACGAACTCCATGGCGAGGAAGTACTCGCCATCCACCCGGCCGAAGTCGAACACTTGAGCGACGTTGCCGTGGGACAGCGTGGCGGAGATGCGCGCCTCGCTGATGAACATGGAGATGAAGGCCTCGTCGTTGGCGAACTCGGGGAGGACCTTCTTGATGAGGACGGGTTTGGTCACCCCCGCGTCGCCCACCAACTGCGCGCGCCACGTCTCCGCCATGCCGCCCCGGCCCAGCCAGGACACCAGCTCATACCGCCCGAAGACGTCGCCCGCTTGCAGTGCCATCAGGTGGGCATCCTAGACCCAGATTCCATGTGGGGCCGAACGAACGGTGCGCTTCTCCCCGAGGGAACGTTCACCGCGGCGTGTCGGTGGCGCTGGGCGTCTTGCTGACGGAGTCGACGATCTGGGCGACGCGCGCGCGCTTGGGGTGATCCGGAGGGGCGAGGCCCAGGAACCGCTCGTAGTGCTTCTTGCTTTTTTCAAAGGCCATGAGCTTGCCGTAGAGGACGCCGAGCATGAGGTGGCATTCGTAGGCGCTGGGGGCCCTCTCCACGCAGGTCTGGGCGAGTGCGAGTGCCCCCATGGTCTTGCCTTGCTGGTTGAGCGTTGAGACGCGAGCCTGGAGTTCCTGGATCGGCATGTTCGTCCCCATGTTCACCGCCAGGGGCACACGGCTTCCGTTGATCCTCGCGCGAGGAAGGTTTCCCCCGGGCTGCCGTTCCAATCTCGAAATGGCGGACTTGGACAGTGCGATCCGCAGGAGGTCAGCGCACTCGGGATTGCTGGGGTACTTCTCCTTGCAGAGGTTGGCCATGTCGATGGCTGCCTCGATCTGCTCTTTGTCGGAGGCCTCGTGGACGTACTTCGCCATCCCGCTGACTTCGTCTGCTTCCTTGTCCTGAGGGGCTGACGTTCCCGCGGGCTCCGGTGAGGGTTCACTGTCCGCGGGCGAGGGGCGCGAATGGGGCTGGATGGGAATGGCCGGTGGGGCCACGGCTCGGGGTGGGGGAGAAAGCGGCGCCATCACGAGCCAGAAGCAGGCCCCCACGGTGAGCAGCCCTCCCGCGCTCAAGGCCTGGACCCACCGACGCGACAGGCCGGCCGGCGCTTCGACTTCAAGGGGCGCCGGCGTCTTCTCCACGGGCGCCTCCGGTGCCGCCGCTCCCTGCCAGGACTTCATCTCCTCCAGGAAGGAGCCCGGCACCGACAATTCGCGGCCCTCCTGCGCCAGGTCGCTCCGAAACAGCACGCGCAGCAGGTTCGCGACGGTCATCGCGGAGAAGCGCGGGAAGTTCGAATAGAGGAACCCCGCCAGCGCGTCCCCGAATGCATGGCTGGATTCAAAACGCTGATTCCGGTCCGGCGTCAGCGCCTTCATCACGATGTCATTCAATTCCTTCGGCAGGTCCGGCCGCAGCAGGTTGGGGGCAGGGATCTCCCCATGCTCCACCCGCATCATCACCACGTGCGGAGGGCCTTCCACGGGCAGCTTGCCGCAGAGCAGTTCATACAGCACGACACCGGTGGCCCAGACGTCGGAACGGGCATCCACGTCCTCGCCGCGTGCCTGCTCCGGGGAGAAGAAGAGGTACTTGCCCTTCACCACCCCGGGGGCAGTCTTGAAGCCTCGCAGCAACTGCGCCTTGGCGATGCCGAAGTCGACGATCTTGACCTGGCCCTCGTAGCCGACGAGCACATTGTCCGGGGAGATGTCCCGGTGGACGATGCCCAACGGCTTTCCGCTGCCATTCGTGCGGGTGTGCGCGTAGTGCAGGCCCCGGCACATCTCCATCGCGATGAAGACCGCGAGGGGGACGGGCAGGGCAGCCAGGCCGCTCTTCATCGCGCGCTTGAGGACGCGGTGGAGGGGCTGGCCGTCCACGAACTCCATGGCGAGGAAGTACTCACCGTCCACGCGGCCGAAGTCGAACACTTGAGCGACGTTGCCGTGGGACAGCGTGGCGGAGATGCGCGCCTCGCTGATGAACATGGAGATGAAGGCCTCATCGTCCGCGTACTCGGGGAGGACCTTCTTGATGAGCACGGGCTTGGTCACCCCCGCGTCGCCTACGAGCTGCGCGCGCCACGTCTCCGCCATGCCGCCCCGGCCCAGCCAGGACACCAGCTCATATCTTCCGAAGACGTCGCCCGCTTGCAGTGCCATGGGCCGTCCATCCTAGACCCAGATTCCGCGTGGGGCCGAACGAACGGCGCTCTTCTTCGACCGGGTCGCTCATCGTGACAGCGCGTGGAAGGCGTCTGGCGACAGCAGGGCCTACTCCGGCGAGTTGGGGACCCTGGCGGGCTCCCTGGTGTCGCTGGCGCGAGTGCTCGTGCTGCTGAGTATATCGACGACGCGCTTTCGCTTGGGATGGTCAGGAGGAGCGAGCATCACGAAACGTTCGTAGTGCTGCTCGCTCTTCGTGAAGTTCTTGTTCTTGGCGTAGAGGACGCCAAGCATGAGGTGGCATTCAGGGACCTTGGGCGCCCTGTCCGCGCAGGCCTGAGCGATTTCAAGGGCGTCCTGGATGTTGCCTTGCTTGTTGAGCTCTAAGACGCGAGTTTGTATCTCGTTGAGGGACTTCTCAATCGTGGCAGCCGTTGCAAGGGCTGGGAGGTTGTCGACAGCGGCTGAGTGGGGGACTGTCTTGGGCGCGTCCTGTTCCCGCTGTATCTCTTTGGCACGGTCGAGGTTCGACTGAGCGACTTGCTGAGCGCTCTTGCAGTTCGGATTATTGGGATAACGCTCGGTGCAGCGATTGGCCACCTTGAGCGCCTCTTCAGGGTTGTCTGCCCTGGAGGCCCGATTGATGGCGAGCAGCATTCCTCGGACAGAGGTCGCTTCGTCATCAATCTCCACCACGGGGTTTCGTGGAGGCTGCGTCGCAATGACCGCTTTGGCCGCCACCGTCGGACGGAAGGGGATGGGAGGCGGTGCCGCGACGGCGGGCGGAGGCGAATGAGAGTCGAGCAGGAGCCAGAGGCATGCCCCCACGGTCAGAAGCCCGCCGGCGGTGAACCCCTGGATCATCCGACGTGACATGCCGAGCGATGCCTCGAGCTCCTGGTGGTGCTCGGTCGTCTTCGCGACAGGCGCTTTGACGGCGGGGACCCGCCGGGTTTGACGCTCCTCTATCGGGAGCGGTGGGGTGGGCTGCTGCGTTACCGTGGGCTCGCGCCAGGACTTCATCTCCTCCAGGAAGGAGCCCGGCACCGACAACTCTCGGCCCTCCTGCGCCAGGTCGCCCCGGAACAGCACGCGCAGCAGGTTCGCGATGGTCATCGCGGAGAAGCGCGGGAAGTTCGAATAGAGGAACCCCGCCAGCGCGTCCCCGAACGCATGGCTGGATTCAAAGCGCGCCTCGCGGTCAGGGGTCAGCGCCTTCATCACGATGTCATTCAATTCCTTCGGCAGATCGGACCGGAGCACGCTGGGGGCGGGGATCTCCCCGCGTCCCACCCGCATCATCACCACGTGCGGAGGGCCTTCCACGGGCAGCTTGCCGCAGAGCAGTTCATACAGCACGACGCCGGTGGCCCAGACGTCGGTGCGCGCATCCACGTCCTCGCCGCGCGCCTGCTCCGGCGAGAAGAAGAGGTACTTGCCCTTCACCACCCCGGGCGCCGTCTTGAAGCCTCGCAGCAACTGCGCCTTGGCGATGCCGAAGTCGACGATCTTGACCTGGCCCTCGTAGCCGACGAGCACGTTGTCTGGAGAGATGTCCCGGTGGACGATGCCCAGGGGCTGCCCGCTGCCATTCGTGCGCGAGTGCGCGTAGTGCAACCCCCGGCACATCTCCATCGCGATGAAGACCGCCACGGGAACGGGCAGGGCGGCCAGGCCGCTCTTCATCGCGCGCTTGAGGACGCGGTGGAGGGGCTGGCCGTCCACGAACTCCATGGCGAGGAAGTACTCACCATCCACCCGGCCGAAGTCGAACACTTGAGCGACGTTGCCGTGGGACAGCGTGGCGGAGATGCGCGCCTCGCTGATGAACATGGAGATGAAGGCCTCATCGTCCGCGTACTCGGGGAGGACCTTCTTGATGAGCACGGGCTTGGTCACCCCCGCGTCGCCTACGAGCTGCGCGCGCCACGTCTCCGCCATGCCGCCCCGGCCCAGCCAGGACACCAGCTCATATCTTCCGAAGACGTCGCCCGCTTGCAGTGCCATGGGCCGTCCATCTTAAACCCAGATTCCATCCTGGGTTGAATGGATGGCTTTCTTCACCTGCCCGGCCGCTCAGCGTGTCCGCGAGTGGAAAGAGTCCGGGTGGAGAGAATGGATCATTCCGGTGTCCGGGTAGCGCTGGCGTTGCCGAGGAGCTCGACGACGCGGGCCCGCTGGGGGTGCGCCGCGGGGGCGAGCGTGAGGAACTTCGCGTAATGCTTTTCGCTCTCCGCCCGGTGGTTGAGCTTGCCGTGGATGTCCCCGAGCATGAGCTGGCACTCCGGCATGTTGGGGTTGCTCGCGGCGCAGTCGTTGGCCGCTTCCAGCGCGGCGCCGTATTGCCGGTTCTGCACCAGCCCGGAGACCTTGAGCTGGACCTCCTGTTGCTTGGTCTTGACCAGCTCGGTGACCTTCTGCTCGACCTCGCTCTTCTTGGACTTCACCAGGTCAAAGACACTCTTCTTCGCCTCGGGGGCCTTGGGCTCGACGGGCTCGTGCTCGATGACAGGCGCCGGTGCCACCGGGGCATTGCTGGCCGTGACGACGGGGACCGGCGCACTGACCTCCTCGGTGGCCGAAGCTGCGGCGGTCTTGGCGCGTGTCGCGCGGCCTGGCTTCGCGGCGGTTTTCCTGGACGCGGGAGCGGGACGCGCCACCTCCGGCGCTGCCGTAGGCTCTTCGGGCGGGAGCTCGGCCACCGCTTTCTCTTCCACCGGGCTCGGGCTCGGGCTCGGGGGCGAGGGCGGAGG
>NZ_RAWD01000123.1:0-25434 GCF_003612065.1 Corallococcus sp. CA047B | reverse complement strand
CCGCCCAGGCGTCCGGGAGCGCCCATGTTGGGCCGTGCGGCCTCCGCCCCGCGTGGTGGAAGTGTCACCGGAGAGGTCGCCGTCCAGAAGGAGTCGAGGAATCTTGCCCCCGCGCCCAAGGGGGGCGGAGGGATGGAGCGCGCCAAGAAGCGCAAGGCGATGGCGGACTTCGACGACGCCCCGATGGCGGACATGTCGATGCCCGAGGAGGAGGAAGGGGGCGCGGCCGGTGCGGACGGCCTGGAGCCGGCGGACGGGCTGCTCGACTATGAATCGCTGACGCTGGCCCCGCCCGGCTCCCCCGCGCAACGCGGCCGGCTGCGGCCCCGTCCGGCGCACGTCACGCAGGCGATGCTGGCCCTGTCGGCGGTGCGCGTGCAGGTGGACGTGGTGAGCCTGGTGGCTGTCGCCATGGCCACCGCCGACGCCGTGAACATGCTGTCGCCGCCCACCTGGGCCGTGCCGCCGCGTGAATCCGCCCGGCACTTCGATGCGCGCTTCGACGCGGACGCGAGCGCGGACGTGCCGTCCGACGGCGCGTGGCACACGGTGCCCATGTTGACGCTGCCGGTGGAGTTCAAGGCCGAGTACGTGAGCGTGCCCTCCGTGGAGCCGCGCGTCTTCCGCACGGTGCGCCTGGACAATCCGACGCCCCATCCCCTGCTCGCGGGCCCGGTGGACGTGACGCTGGAGGATGAGTTCCTGATGACGTCCCCCCTGCCCACGATGGGCCCGGGAGAGACGCAGCGTCTGGGATTGGGCGTGGAAGAAGCGCTCCAGGTGGCGCGCAACACCCGCTTCGACGAAGCCACGGGCGGCATGTTCGGCAACAGCACGGTGCTCACGCACCACGTGTCGGTGGAGCTGGCCAACCACCTCTCCCGGCCGGTGAGCATCGCCGTCTCCGAACGGGTGGGCGCGGTGCCGGAATCCCAGAAGGACATCAAGGTGGAGGAGACGGAGGTCGTGCCGCCCTGGCACAAGCCCCTGCCCATCCCGGGCGAGGCGGCGGTGGAGGGTGAGCGTGTCTGGCGCGTGAGCATTCCCGCCGGAGAGAAGCGCTCCCTGAAGGCGACGTGGGTCGTGAAGCTGCCCGCCAGCAAGATGCTGCTCGGCGGAAACCGGAGGACGTGATGCGCACTTCCATCTTGTTGCCCCTGGTCAAGGTGACGGTCCTGGAGGACCGGGCCCTCATCGAACGAAGTGGAGAGGTGACGCTGCCGCAAGGCGCCACCCGACTCCTGGTGGACGGACTTCCGGCGGTGGCGGTGGACCGCTCGCTCCAGGCGAAGCTGACGGGCGGCATGGTGACGCAGGCCAGCCTGCGCCGCTCGATGCGCGCCGTGCTCCCGGAGGCGCTGCGGGAACAACACACGGAGCTGGCGCGCCGGGGGTTCGAACATGAGCAGGCGCTGGAGCAGGCCCAAGCGGAGGTGCGCCGCCTGGAGGTGAAGCGGAACCTGATGCAGGCCGCGCGCGCGGAGGTGCTGCGCGCCATCGCCGAGCGCACCGGCGCGGGAGAGGCCGACCCCGCGCGGTGGAAGGAACAGCTCGACACGCTTCGCAAGGAGCAGACGGCGACGGACGACGCGCTCCGGCAGGCCCGGCGCCACGAGGCCCGCCTCCAGCGCCAGCACCAGCAGGAGACCCGCGACATCCTGTCCCGCACGGAGCGGCCGGAGCCGACGCTGGACGTGCGCGCGGAGCTGGACGTGAGCCACGCGGCGGGAGGCCCGGCGACGCTGACGCTGACGTACCTGGTGCCCTGCGCGGCCTGGCGTCCGGCCTACCGCGCGGCGCTGCGCTCCACGCCGGAGGCAGCGACGGTGACGTTGGAGTGCGAAGCCGTCGTCTGGCAGAACACGGGCGAGGCCTGGAAGGACGTGACGCTGGCCTTCTCCACGGCGCGTCCCACGCTGGGCGCGACGCCGCCCCGGCTCCAGGACGACTGGCTGTCATTGCGCGACAAGACGGTGCGCGAGAAGCAGGTGGTGGACGTGTCCATCCGCGAGGAGGCGCTCCAGACGACGGGCGAGGCCGGCGCCACGAAGGCCGCGGATGCGCTGCCCGGAATGGACGACGGCGGCGAACCGGTGACGCTCACGGCGACCCACAAGGCCACGGTGCCGTCGGATGGCGAGGCCCACCGCGTTGCGCTGTTCGCGTTCACATCCCCGGCCAGCTCGGAGCTGGTGGCCTGTCCGGAGCAGTCGCCGCTGGTGCACCGCGTGGCGCGGTTCGACAACACCGGGCCGGCGGTGCTGCTCGCGGGGCCGGTGGATCTGGTGCGCGAGAAGGGCTACGTGGGCCGCGCGCAGCTGAAGTTCTCCGGCCGGGGCGAGCGGGTGAAGCTGGGCTTCGGCAGCGAGGACTCGCTGCGGGTGTCGCGGCAGGTGGACGCAGGCGAAGAGGTCGCGCGCATCACCGGACGGCGCACGCGCACGCAGCGGGTGAAGCTGTTCGTCTCCAACATGGGGGCGAAGCCGGCGGACCTGGCGGTGGAGGAGCGCATGCCGGTGTCCGAAGTCGAGGCGGTGGAGGTGGCGCTGCTCAAGGACGCCACGAAGCCCGCGCCCACGAAGGTGAGCGAGGAAGGCATCGTGCGCTTCCAACTGAACCTGCCGCCGCGCTCACGCCAGACGGTGGCCTTCGGCTTCACGGTGTCCAGCGCCGCGAAGGTGTCCGGCCTGTAGTCCCTTCGCGACGAAAGAGGAGCCCGGGAGACATGCCGTTCGCGACGAAGTCCGGCCGCCGCATCCACTACGAGGTCGAAGGCCGGGGCCCTCCCCTGCTGCTGTTGCACGGGCTGCTCCAGTTGGGCTCGCACTGGACGCTCAAGGGGTATGTGCCCGCGCTGAAGGACGCGTACACGGTGGTGACGTTCGACTCGCTGGGGCACGGACAGAGCGACACGCCCCACGAGCCCGGAGCCTATGGGCTGCGTCGCCGCGTGGAGGACGTGCTGTCGGTGCTCGACACGCTGTCGATTCCCCAGGCGCATGCGTGGGGCTACTCGATGGGGGGCTGGACGGTGTGTGGGCTCGCGGCCTTCGCGCCGGAGCGCCTCGCGTCGTACGTGGTGGGCGGCTGGGATCCGGTCAACGGCCTGCGTACGGCGTACGCGGCGCTGGCGAAGCAGCTCCCGCCGGAGCCGGTGGTGGACTGGTTCCAGGTGCTGCTGATGAGTGCTCAGCGCGCGCCGGAGCTGGCGGAGGCCATCGAGGCGGGAGACCAGGAGGCGCTGCGGCTGTGCCTCAAGGCCTGCGAGGACACGACGGGTCTGGATGACGCGCTGGTGCGCTCCGGAAGGCCGGGGCTCCTCTACTGCGGCGATCAGGATCCGTACCACGACGCAATGAAGGCGGTGGCGGAGCGGGCCGGCGCGGGCTTCGCGAGCATCGAGCGCGCGGAGCATGGAGGCGCCTGGGCGAAGGCAGCGAAGGTGTTGCCCCGAGTGGAGCCCTTCCTGGCGTCCGTCACGCGATAGGAATCACGGTCGCTCCGGGGTCGTGACCGCATCGACGAAGAGAGCGTTGACTGACGGACGGGGCACGGCCCATCGGGCGGTGCGTCGCATCACAGCGCGGCCTTCGCCATGTCCCTGAGTTGTTGCGTGGCGACGTTCGAGGGAACGCGCCGCATCAGCGCATCGCGCACGAAGCAGGCGGCCCGGTTCTCCCATTGGCCCACGCGACCCATGCGCCACGAGCGCACGACGATCTGGTTGGCGCGCGTCACCCGACGGGCCTCGTAGGCGCGCAGTGCGTCCTCCACCGGGCCCGGCGCCGCCAGGCACTCCGCCAGCACCACGGCGTCCTCGATGGCCTGACAGCCGCCCTGCCCCAGGTTCGGCGTCATCGGGTGCGCGGCGTCGCCCAGGAGCGTCACGCGGCCCCGACTCCAGTGTCGCAACGGAGGACGGTCGTGGATGTCCGTGCGCAGGACGCGGTCCGGAGACGTCGCATCCAGCAGGGCCGCGATGGGCGCATGCCATCCGGCGAAGCGCTCGCGCAGCACGGCGAGCGTCTGTCCGGGAGCATCCTCCGTCCCCGCAGGAGCATTGAGCGTGGCGTACCAGTACACCTCGCCATGGCCGATGGGCACGATGCCGAAGCGCGCGCCGGGCCCCCACGTCTCGGACAGGTGCCCGGTGGACACAAGGTCCGCGGCCGGGCACACGCCCCGCCAGCTCGTGTAGCCGGAGTACCGGGTGGGCTGCTGCCCCCACAAGCCGGTGCGCACGGCGGAGCGCAGGCCATCCGCGCCCACCAGGACGTCGCCGGAGACGGTGGTGCCATCGGACAGGGACGCGGTGACGCGGGCGCCGTCGTCCTGGAAGCCCGTCACCGCGACACCCAGGCGCACGGTGTCCTCCGGGCCCACGTGGGCACGCAGGACGGACTGGAGGCGGGCGCGGTGCACGGCCACCATCGGCGCGTCCAGTTCCCGTTGGAGCGCGCCCACGTCCATGCGGGTGAGGCGCGCGCCCTTCGCATCGAACAGGACGGTCTCGTCCACCCGAGCCCCTTCAGCCACCACCGCGTCGCACAGGCCGATGCGGCGCAGCGCGAGCGAGGCGTTCATCTGGACGGTGATGCCCGCGCCCACCTGCCGCAGCGCGTCCGCGCGTTCAAGGACGGTGGCGCGCAGGCCCGCGCGGTGGAGGGCACACGCGAGCGTGAGTCCTCCGATGCCCGCCCCTGCGATGAGGACATGTCGGACGGGGGCAGACGCGGCGGAAGGCAGGGACATGGCGGCCTTTCAGGAAGGCCGGCGCTGGAGGTCAACCGAACCAGCGGCCGGAGTCCGGGGCGAAGATTCGCACACGCTCCAGCAGCGAGGCGGGCAGGCGGGCCTGGAGGGTCGCGTGGACCTGAGCGGGGCTGTAAGCCTGACTGAAATGCATCAGGACCAGGGCCTCGTTCTGGAAGCGGTCGGCCATGGAGGCGATCTCCTCCAGGTGGATGTGGGCCCGCTCCTGCGCATCACGCACGGTGCGCTCCGCGTCGATGAACGTGCACTCGAGGATGAGCACGCGGCTGTCGAACAGGGACGGCTGGCGCTCCAGCACGTTGGACAGCGTGTCGGTGCAGTAGGCCAGCTCCAGACGTTCGACTTCATCGAAGAGGGGCTCACCGGCCTGGCGGCGGCGGCCGATTTCGGCGGGAGGCAGCTCGCGGTACTCGGGCTTGAGCTTGGAGACGCGGCGGATGAATTGGTAGCCCAGCGAGGGCACGGGGTGGTGCGTGCGAAAGGCACGCACCCACAGGTCCTGCTGGAGCTTCAGGGTGTCACCGGGACGCATGGGGACGGTGTGGAGGTCTGCCTTCATGCGGTGAAGTCGCCCGAGCGCCGCGATGGCCTCCTGGACGGGGGCTTCGATTTCCGCTGGGAGGTAGACCTGCGGTGGGCCCTTCCCCACCAGCGCACGGATGCCGAGGAGCGAACCCAGCGCGCTGGCATGATCCGCATGACCATGGCTCAGGAAGATGCGGTCGGTGCCGGCGAAGGAGCGGATGGGAACGCCGGCATCCAGCAGCACGCCCAGCTCCGGCACGAGGAGCGACGTGTACACGCCGCCCACGGAGATACCGCGCACGGTATAGGGTCCTGCCTGCACCTCGGTCAGCATGGCGGAAAGCTTATGCGGACTTTGGAAGGAAGGCGCTCGTGCGTTGGACGCCGCTGTGGACGTTGGGGTTGCTGGGCATCGCGGTGCTGCTCCAGGGCTGCGGGCATGGGCAGGGCCGGCTCAAGCTCGACTCCGCGACGAACGCCTGCCGGACCCAACCCGCCTACTGCGCCCAGGCCGCCGGACAGGAGTCCATCCTCCCCCGGGCCATCCGGGCCGTGGGGACCGCGGGAGGTTCGGCGGTCGCGGCGGCGAAGCTCCTGGATGAGGCGCAACTGGAGCAGGTCTCGGAGGCCTTGAAGGAATGCGCGGACAAGGCACGGACGGAGGTCATCCTCGAGCACTTCGGGACCCGCAGCCCTACCCGGGAGGAGTGCTTGGAAGTGGGCACCGACAAGAAGAGAAAGACCCTCACCCGGGCCATGATTCTTGGGGAGGAGATGCATCGCGTCGCCCTGAGCTGCGCCGCTGAGAAGTTGAATGAACTCCGGCCAGGTGAATTCAGCCTCGAACCCACCTATCAGTATGATCTGGAAAGCGAGGAGACAACCTGGCTGTCACCCGACCAAGTTGACGGTATTCGGCGCGACGGGAACTTCTTTGATTTGAAAGGTTCCCTTGTTCCCGATGTGGTGCTTCATGAGGGACATCCAATGAAGATCCAGGCCGCATTCGACTTCAAGTTTCCTTGTATCGACATCTCGGATTGGCCCAAGTGGCGTGACTACCCCCGAGGGCATCCCTACGAAGGAAGCAGCCAGCGCGACATGTACATCAAGGCGTTTCGGACTCGATCCGTCTTTCGTGTCTCTCCCTGGCTGGGAGTGGGGCCCTGACCATGGAAACTCCGAGGATGCAGGTCACGCGAAAAGGCAGAGCATTCACGCAAGAAAGCATCTGCATCTGCTTCTACTTCTCCAAATCTACCGCGGAGGTATCAAGCGACATCCTGGGGTCGTTGCGTGTCTTTCTTGAAACCGTCGGGATGCAGGCCCTCACGCTCTATGCCAACGAGGATGGGGAGTGGTGCGACCTGGATGATGCCAGCAGGGAAATCATTCGCGCCAAACTCCTGCGCCCGATCCGCACGCACGTCGCGCTCACAGACGACAGGCCGCATCCCGACAAGTATGAGTTCAACTATGACGGCAAGGATCTTCACAACCCGATGTTTCGTCGTAACCCGGGAGCAGTCACAGCCGTTCAATTCATTCTTCCCACGTCATGGCTGAAAGCACATGGCCCTCAACGCGTCCGGGATCTGGCACTCGCACTGGCCTCGCGGCTGCCCTTCAACTCAGGGCATGTGGGGCTCTCCGCGACGGGCTTCTTGGATGGAGCGACCATCATGAAGGATCTCGTCCCCCAGTTGCTCCAGCATCCAGGCGTCGACGTCATGGATCTGCTGCTCACCGCCTATGACATCGGCACCCGCCTGCGCGTCCCTCACTGGATGACCTTCATTGGGGATCCATCCCTGAGCGAAATGGGCGGCACGGACTTCCTGCGCTCCCAACTCCACACGCCCGGCACCACCGTGGAGTCCCTGGACGCGTCCCGGGCCGTCGTCACCCTGGGCACGGCCCCAGAACCCGGAGGCCCCGACCAGCCGCTGCCTGCGTACCGGGAGCTGGCCCGCGTCCTGGAACCCTGGGCCTTCCATGCCCCCCATGGCCCCCCGGGCTTCCCCGCCGCGACCTTCCAACAGTGGGACCGCCGGTTCCTCGACGACTGAACCGGCGTCCCCTCGTCCCTGCTCAGTTCTTCGCGCGCTCGTACTGGTGCGGCCAGCGGATGTCCGCGTGAAGCTCCGTCGCGGCGCGCAGCGGCCAGTACGGATCCCGCAGCAGCTCCCGCGCCAGGATGACGACGTCCGCCTGCCCCGTGGCCAGCACGTGCTCGGCCTGGAACGCGGAGCGGATCATCCCCACCGCGCCCGTCAGGAGGCCCGCCTCCTTGCGCACCCTCTCCGCCAGCGACGTCTGGTAGCCCGGCCCCACCGGAATCTTCACCCCGGGCACCACGCCGCCCGACGAGCAGTCGATGAGGTCCACGCCCTCCTTCGCCACCAGCTTCGCCAGCGCCACCGAGTCCTCCGCCGTCCAGCCCCCCTCCACCCAATCCGTGGCGGAGATGCGCATGAAGAGCGGCTGGCCTTCCGGCCACTTCGCCCGCACCGCGCGCGTCACCTCCAGCGCGAAGCGCGTGCGGTTCTCGAACGAGCCGCCGTACCGGTCCGTCCGCTTGTTCGACAGCGGCGACAGGAACTCGTGCAGCAGGTAGCCGTGCGCCGCGTGCAGCTCCACCACCTGGAACCCCGCCGCCTTCGCCCGCACCGCCGCGTCCCCAAAGGCCTTCACCACCCGCGCGATGCCCGCCTCATCCAGCGCCGCCGGCTTCGGATAGCCGTCCTCGAACGCCTCCGCCGTCGGTCCCACCGGCGTCCAGCCGCCGTGCTCCGGCGTCACCGTCGAACCGTGGCTCCCCGTGTCCCAGGGACGCAGCGTGGAGGCCTTCCGGCCCGCGTGCGCCAACTGCACGCCCGACGCGGCGCCGTTCTGGTGCATGAAGCGGTTGATGCGCGCCAGCGTCTCCACATGCGCGTCCTTCCACAGCCCCAGGTCCTGCGGCGAGATGCGGCCCTCCGGCTCCACCGCCGTGGCCTCCGTCAACACCAGCCCCGCGCCACCCACCGCGCGACTGCCCAGGTGCACCACATGCCACTCATTGGCGAAGCCGTCCTCGCTCGAGTACTGGCACATCGGGGACACCACCACGCGGTTGCGCAACGTGATGTCACGCAGCTTCAGGGGGGTGAACAGCTTCGTGTTGCTCATGACTTGTCCTCCGGGGGAAGCGATGTCTGTCGTTCGGGCAATCCCAGCGCCGCACGCACCTGCGCGGTGTTCTTGCCCATCCAATGCCGACGGTGGTTGTCCTGCGTGGTGAGGCTGCGCGTCTCCATCCGGTCCACGTAGAGCGTGCCGTCCAGGTGGTCCACCTCGTGCTGGAGGATGCGCGCGTACCAGCCGCGCGCCGACAGCGTCACCGGCTGCCCCTGCTCGTCCAGCGCCTCCACCCGCACGCCGCGCGCCCGGGGCACCAGCGCCGCGAACCCGCTCACGCTCAGACACCCCTCGTGGAACTCCATCGGCGTGGGGTCCTCCACCACGAGCCTCGGGTTGATCAACACGTGGAACGCCACCGGCGCCCGCTCCCGCGTGGCCAGGTCCGCGGGCGTCGCGCCGACCTGGTACTCGGCGCGGTCCTCGATGACCACCAGCCGCAGGCCCACCCCCACCTGGGGCGCCGCCAGCCCCACGCCGGGCGCGTCCCGCATCGTGTCGCGCATCAACGCGATGAGCTGGCGGGTCTCCTCACTGCCGATTTCCTCGGGGGTCAGCTCGCGGGCGCGCTGTCGCAGCACCGGCTCTCCTGCCTGGACGATCTTGAGCACCATGGTGGCCCCACCGTAGCAACCGCTCCACTGCCGCGCCGCATCACCGTGAGGCGGAAATGGGCCCGGCCGCCTGCCTTCCCCCTGGGAAGGCGTCCCCCCGCCTTCCCAGGCGTCTGGGTCCTCACGGAGGAAGGGCCACTGACGATAGGCTGCGTCGCACCATGGCTCGCCGCAAGAAGGCCGAAGAGACCAGCGCGCGCGTTCGCAACCTGCTCGCCCTGGATGCCGCTGGAATCATGCGCCGCCTGGCCGCACGCCGGGAGGAGATGTTCATCCTCTTCTCGCGTCTGCGCAGCCGGGGGCCGCTGGTGGAGACGGTGACGTCGCACTACGCCGAAGGCGCCTTCATCCAGCTCATCCACCTATCCGAGCAGGAGCAGGCCGTGGTGGATCATTTCTACGCCCGCCTGGACGAGCTGCGCTGGTACTTCACCTACACCGAGGACATGCCTGGCACCGCGCACCAGACCTTCATCGCCCTGCACCGGCGGCTGGAGGAGAGCTACCGCCTGTTCGTGGAGACCATCGGCCTGCCCGTGCAGCCGGACGGCGTGCGCGTGGTGAACGCGGAGGCCATCCGCCACGAGGAGACGACGGTGGAGGCCACGCCCGTGGCGCTCGCCCCCCTGCCCCGCCGTCGCCGCGCACCGCCCGCCTGATTCAGGCCGCGGAGGCCTCCGCCGCCGCCGCGTCCACGCTCGCGTCCGTGGTGGGACGTGCCCCGGCCTTCACCAGCCGCATCATGGAGGCCTTGCCCACGACGACATCCACCATCTTGCGCGCGCGCGTCCAGACGCTCTCCTGCACGTAGGGGATGCCGTACTTCTCGCACAGGGCCTTCACCTGGGGCTGCACCTGGGCGTACTTGAGCATCGGCAGGTCCGGCCAGAGGTGGTGCTCGATCTGGTAGTTCAGCCACAGGTGGGCGTAGTCGTTGAGGTCGCCGCCCGTGCGGTAGTTCGCGCTGCCCAGCACCTGCTGCACCATGCGCTCCGCCTTGTTCGCGGGCGCGCTGTCGAACCGGTACAGGTCCTCGCCGGTGTGATTGGGCCCCACGACGAAGAACGTGTGCAGGTTGGTGACGACGTCCGCCAGCACGGAGTTGCAGAACACGCTGAACGCCGCCCACGGACCCAGCACCAGGAACGCCGCCGGGTACAGGCCGAAGTAGACGGCCGCGTACGGCAGGTAGCACCGCGTGACGAGCTCCCACACCTCCGCCCGCGTCAGCGAGCCCCCTTCACGCCGGCCCTTGCGCCTGAGCGACCCCAGCGTCTCCGGCGCGTAGTAGCTGGCGCGCCAGGTGATGGCCAACAGCGCCAGTTGCACGTAGCGCAGCGGCAGCGGACGGCCCGTGTCCCGGAGCGTCCCTTCCGCGTTGCGCTCCAGCAGGTCCGGATCCGCGTCCTCGCCAGTGTGCGAGTGGTGCAGCACGTTGTGCTCGAAGACCCACGCCTCCGGCAGCATCCAGTCCAGCCAGTCCAGGAAGCGCCGGTGGCCCTTGGCGAACGCCTTGCTCGTGCGCGACGCCGGCAGGCCCGGCACCCGGTCGTAGCCCCGGTGCCCCACGTGGTGCATGAGCAGCCAGCGCGTCGAGCGCCCCAGCCCCAGCGCCACCGCGCTCAACGGGTTGGGAGCAATCCATGCCGTGCCCACGCCCAGCCAGGTGGCCACCCGCCCCCAGCGCTCCAGCTTGCGCAGGTGCGCCGCGTCCGCCTCCCCCAGGGACGCATCCACCTGGGCGCGGATCTCCTTCAGCTCCCGGTAGAAGCCCTCCACGTCCACGGAGGCGAGGTCGAAGTCGGGGGTGCCGCGGGACATGGAAGGACTCCTCGGGAGCGGGACGGGGCGAGGCCGCACGCTAACCTCCACCCGGAGCGCCGAAAAGCGTTCCTTCCAGCTCACCCGCTCGCCGGGCGACGGGGCAGGACCAGCTTCGCGGTGAGCACCTGCACCACGTCCCCCTTCTGGTTGCGCGTCTCGCTGCGCACGGTGGCGATGCCCCGGGCCGGGTTCGTCCGCGAGGGCGTGATCTCCACCACCTCGCTCTCCACGTGCAGCACGTCCCCGGGGCGCGTGGGCTTGGGCCAGCGGATCTCCCCGCCCGCCCCGACGATGCCTCCTCGGAAGGGCAGCCCTCCCTGGACATTGAGCTTCATGGTGATGGCGGCCGTGTGCCAGCCGCTCGCCGCCAGGCCCTCGAAGAGGGTGTCCCTGGCCGCTTCGTCGTCCAGGTGGAAGCCCTGTGGATCAAACTCCCGGGCGAAGGCGCGAATCTGTTCTGCGTCCAGGGCGTGCGTGCCGCTGGTGAACCGCTGGCCCACCTGGAGGTCATCCAGGAACAGCGCCTTTTGCTCACCCATCTGCGTCGAATCCATGTCCTGTGCCCCTTCATGCCCGTGCAATGGGTGCGATTAATGCTCACCTACGGTGTGTGGATCCACCCATCCATGACAGAGTGGGAATCATCCGAATCCTCCTCTCGATCGCGTTCTGGCTCTTCTTCGCGCTGTCCAGCGCGGTGCTGTTCCTCGGAGCGCTCCTGGTGTGGGCGCTCACACGCCCGTTCGACGCGGATGGGCGCGTGCTCCACCTGTACTCGTGCTTCTGGGCGCAGCTGTATTTCTATGTGAACCCGCTGTGGAACCTGAAGGTGGAGGGGCGCGACCGCCTGCCCTGGAAGGGCGCGGCGGTGCTGGTGGCCAACCACGAGTCGCTGGGGGACATCCTGGTGCTCTTCGGCCTCTACCGGCCCTTCAAGTGGGTCTCCAAGGCGGAGAACTTCAAGCTGCCGCTCATCGGCTGGAACATGCGGCTCAACCGCTATGTGCCGCTCATCCGGGGGGACCGCGCGAGCATCATCCAGATGATGGCCGGGTGTGAGCGCTGGCTTGCGCGCGGCATCCCCATCCTGATGTTCCCCGAAGGCACCCGCTCCAAGGACGGCGAGGTGAAGGCCTTCAAGGACGGCGCCTTCACGCTGTCCATCCAGCAGCGCTGCCCCATCATCCCCGTGGTGCTCACCGGCACCGCGCGGACCATGCCCAAGCACGGGCTCGTCATCCAGCAGGCGGTCCACGCCCGGGTGCGCGTGCTGGAGCCCATCGATCCGGCCGGTTTCGCCGGGGACGTGCACGCCCTGCGCGACCATGTGCGCGACGTCATTGTCAGCGAGAAGGCGCGCATGGAAGCCGAACGTTGAGCATCACGCGCCCGTGACGGCCCCGGCACCTTGAGCCCATTCCGAAGCGGCGACTTAAGGGTATGAGCAGGGCGTGCCTGTCCGCCTGAATCCCTTCCGTTGCCTGTCGGTCCTCGCCGTGGCCCTCCTGGGCCTGGGCGCATCCGGAGCCCGTGCTCAAGAAGACGTCCTACCGTCCACTTCCGGACTCCCGGGGAAGGCGGAGGTGGCGGAAGTCGTGGTGGACAGCCCCGGCAAGACGAAGCACGGGACCATCAGCTCCTACGCGCAAGTGGGCGTGGGCGACATGGTGGACGACGAGGAGCTGAAGAAGGTGGAGCGGCGCCTGTTGTCCACCGGCCTGTTCCAGGAAGTGCATGTGCGCACGGAGCCCCGGCAGGACGGGCGCGTGCGACTGCTGCTGGAGGTGAAGGACAAGGCCTCGTGGGTGGTGGCCCCCACGGTGGCGCTGTCGTCCGCCAACACCGGCGGTGGCCTGCTCTACGCGGAGAACAACCTGGCCGGGCGCGCGAAGAAGTTCGCCGCCGCCGCGCAGGTCAGCACCGGTGAGAGCGGCCTGTTCGTGGGCTACCTGGATCCGCTCGTCTTCGGCCTGCCGCAGCTCAAGTTCAGCCTGGAGGGCCAGCTGCGAAGCGACCGCGTGGACGAGTACCTTCCGGGGGCCAGCCAGGACGCCCCGGAAATCGTCCGGCGCACGCGGCTCAACTCGGCGTCGCTCGCGGGAGAGCTGGGCTTCATCCTCTTCGAGCGCGTGCGCGCGGCGGCCAAGTACCGCCTGGCCAGCATCGACGCGCAGTCCCCGGATCCGGAGAAGCCGGTGACGACGCAGGCGTTCTCCACGGGCCCGTCGCTGCGGGACACGTCGCTGCGCTTCATGGTGGGCCTGGATTCGCGCCAGACACTGCACGCGGTGACGGAGGGCCTCAACCTGGAGGGTTCCTACGAGGTGTCCGTCCCGGGTGTGTGGAGCGAGTTCCGCTACCGCAAGTTCGGCGTCCTCTACCGCCAGGGCCTGCGCTTCTTCACGGAGAACAACCTCATCCTGCGCGGCGAGCTGTCCGTGGGAAAGGACCTGCCCTTCCACCAGGAGCTGGTGATGGGCGGCAACACCCTGCGCGGCTTCCAGTACCGCCAGTTCCGCGGCGACACCCGGCTCACCTTCACCGCCGAGTACCACTTCCCGCTCTTCTCCATCAAATCGCTGGCGTTCCGGGGCGTGGGCTTCTCCGACACGGGCGTCATCGCCTTTCGCGACCTGCCCGCCGACGGCACCCTCACCGACTCCACCGGGCGCGTCATCCGGGGCTACCTGCCGGAGTCGAAGTCCGGCCTCGACCACGCCACCGTGGCCCAGGGCGTGGGCGCGGGCCTGCGCCTGTACCTGAGCAACGTCGTGCTGCCCCTGCTCGGAGTGGACGTGGCCTACGGCGTCAACTCCGGGCAGGTGCGCGTCTACCTGGTCGCGGGCGTCACGCCTTCTTGAGAGAAGGCGCCTGGCCTAGAACTCCTGCGCGCACAGGAACTTGTAGGAGCGCTCGTAGCCCTCCACGCCCCAGTTGATCAGCATGGTCGCGCTCGAACAGCCCCACTCGCGGACGCCCACCCGCGTCGTCATGGTGGAGTCGCTGAAATGGTCGACGTGGGTCCCGTAGAAGGGCCCGTTGATGGGACCCGCCTGGGTCTTGTCGTTCACGACGGGCTCGGCGGGGGCCTGGACCTCGCCCTCCTCCATCCCACCGCCACACCCCGCCACATGAATGGCAAGCACCGCCAGGGAAGACATGAACAGACGCTTCATCGGGCACCTCTCCTGTTATTCGTGGAAGGCCATACTACCCAGGAAACGTCTGGCAATGCCATGGGTGGCGACGGGTCCAACGGGGCCAATGCCCTGACCCTCTCCGGCATCGTGCGCAGCGACATCCGCTCCAGCATCGCGGGCCTCTCCGGCACCGCGGCGGGCGTGCCGCTCACCCTCAACCGGCAGCGTGGCGGAAGGCCATGTCGCCGCCCTCACCGTCGGCATCCCCGCATAATCCATTTCCTTCCCCCTGTTTTGAGACACGCGGGAACCGCATTAGAACAAGTCCGGGATTCACGGCATTCGTGTCATTCCCAGACAAGGCTCCCTCATGCGTGGATTGAAGGCCGTCGCGTTGCTCGCGGCGGTGACGTCCTTGGTGTCCCCCGGGTTGTCGCGTGCGCAGTCGATCGCGGCGGCGCACGTGTATCACAACCACATGCCCAACTTCTGGCCGTACTACGACGTCTCGCAATACGCGACGACGCCCGTGGGCGGTCCCATCCGCTACGCCTACGACGCACAGGTCATCCAGATCAAGCAGTCGCCCCCGGCGAACTACACGTACTTCCTGCCGTCGGGCGCGCCCATGCCGCACGACGATCTGGTGACGTACTACTCGCACAACGCGAAGACGGGCGCGTACCTGTACTGGCCGCCGGACGTCGCGCAGGACATGCGCACCAACGCGTCCACCGGCCAGGTGCACGTGACGATGTCCGGCGCCGTGGTGAACAACGTCCATGACCTGTCCACGCGCAGGAACGTGGCCGGCTACGACAACGCGTCGTGGGGCTCGCCGTGGAAGGCGAAGTACGACGCCCTGCGCACGCCCTCCGGCAAGCGGACGTTGGACCTCATCCACTTCACCGGCCACCACAGCATGGGGCCGCTGGTGGGCAACGACTACTTCCTCAAGGACTTGGTCTACCAGAGCGCCACGCTCGCGCAGCCCTACTTCCTGGGCGGCAGCTTCCAGGCGTCCCCGGGCTTCTTTCCCACGGAGCTGGGGTTCTCCGAGCGTCTGGTGCCGACCCTCGCGAAGCTGGGCGTCCAGTGGTCCGTCATCGGTGACAACCACTTCTCCCGCACGCTGAAGGACTACCCGTTCCTCAACGACCCGGGCGCGGACACGCTGGTGTCCCCGCCCAACCGCGCGGACCTGCAGAACACCAGCGGCGTGGGCAGCTGGGTGAGCGCGCAGATGGCGCACGAGCAGCAGACCATCCGCAACAAGTACCCCTTCGCCTCCACGCCACACTGGGTGCGCTACGTGGACCCCGCCACCGGCGCCGAGTCCAAGGTGGTGGGCATCCCGGTGAACCAGAACGGCTCCTGGCTGGAGGGCTGGGAGGGCTCCGCGACGGTGGACGTCGTGAACCTCCAGAGCTTCCAGGGGCTGGTGCCGCAGCGGCAGTTCTTCGTGATTGCCCATGACGGCGACAACAGCGGCGGCCGGGCCGGTTCCTCGGACACCTGGTACAACGGCCGCAGCGCCACCTGCGCCGGGGGCGTGCAGTGTCTGGGCATCAGCGAATACCTGGCGGCCCACACCCCGGTCGCCAGCGACGTGGTGCACGTGCAGGACGGCTCCTGGGTGGACACGCGCGATTCGTCGTCGGATCCGCAGTGGCACCACTGGCGTCTGCCCATGGGCATCTGGAAGGGCCAGTTCCCCGCGTTCAACGCTGCCACCGGCCTGAACCTGGCGCCCAAGACGAACCTGAGCGGCCTGCAGGAAGGAATGACGGTCTCCTTCGAGCACGGCTGGCACTACCTGGAGCGCAACTTCGCCCAGCTCCAGGCAGCCCTCAACTACGCGAAGACGGCCGAACAGATCTGGCTGGACGCGCACCCCAACCACTGGCAGCCCACCACCGCCCTCGACAGCCAGGTGACGCACGCGGGCAACCAGCTCAACCCGTGGATGTATTCGTTCCCGGTGAAGGGCGACGCGGCCAATGACTGGGCCGGCGGCGCCAATCCCGCGGAGCTGTCCTGGTACTTCCTGCTGCCCGCGATGGACTCCGGCTTCGGCTACTACGACGAGAACGTGGACGACATCGTCAAGCCGACGCTGTCCTTCAACCAGTCGCTCTACTTCTCCAAGCCCTACGTGCAGGACCGGCTCACGCAGGACCGCACCGGCCCGTCCGTGTGGTGGCCCCAGCGCTGGCCGTACAACCCGGGCAGCGCCAACACGGACAAGTCCGAGGGCTGGACGCTGCACCACTTCAACAACGTGTTCGGCCTCTACACGTACGCCCATGACGTGAGCGGCATCGCCAGCATCAAGGCGCGCGTGCGCGTGCACACGGCGAAGTCCATCGACCCCACGGACAACACGCACAAGGTCTACGACCCGGCGGCGCTGAAGACGGCGGGCGTCCCCAACATCGAAACCGCGCGCGTGGGCGCCTGGGTGGACCATCCCCTCAAGCGCCGCGACCTGCGCCCGTCCATGAACGGCGTGTCCTGGCAGCCCGCGCACCTGGCGGTGATGGCGAAGGTGCCGGCGCAGGAGACGGGCGACCTCTACTACGTCACGGTGGGCAGCTACCGCGACCAGCTGCTCGACTACTACATCGAGGCCACCGACACGCGCGGCAACGTCACCCGCAGCGAGATCCAATCCGTCTACGTGGGCGCGGGCCGCTACACGCTCACCGGCGGCAAGTACGTGGAGGACCTCAACGGCACGGTGGCCGGTACGGCGCCCTTCCTGGTGGTGGACACCGCCGCGCCCTCCACGCCTACGGGGCTCGTGGCGGCCACGACCACGGACCGCTCGGTGCGGCTCACGTGGACGGCCTCCACGGACGACGTGGGCGTCGCGGACTACCTCGTGTTCCGGGGCGCCACGCAGGTCGGCACCAGCGCCACGCCGTCCTTCACGGACTCGGGCCTGACGCCGAGCACCGCCTACAGCTACACGGTGAAGGCGCGGGATGCCGCGGGCAACACGTCCGCGGCGAGCACTGCGCTCTCCGTCACCACCAAGGCACCGGACACCACCGCGCCGTCGGTGCCCACGGGGCTCGCGGCCGGGACGGTGACGAGCTCGTCGGTGGCGCTGTCCTGGACGGCGTCCACGGACGGTTACGGCGTCGCGGGCTACCTCGTGTTGCGCGGGGGCGTGCAGGTCGCGTCCGTCACCGGGACCAGCTACACGGACACGGGCCTGTCCTCCTCTACGACGTACAGCTACACCGTGAAGGCCCAGGACGCGGCGGGCAACACGTCCGCGGCGAGCACCGCGCTCGCGGTGACGACGGGCACCGGCTACACCACCACCGTCTATTACAAGAAGGGCTTCGCCACGCCGTACATCCACTTCCGCCCGGCGGGTGGAACGTGGACGGTGGCGCCCGGCGTGGCCATGCCGGACGCGGAGGTGGCGGGCTATGCGAAGTACACCGTCAACCTGGGCGCGGTGGACAAACTGGAGGCCGTCTTCAACAACGGCAGCGGCACGTGGGACAACAACAACGGCCTGAACTACCTGTTCCCCGCGGGCACCTCCACGTTCAACGCCGGCACCATCACCCCGGGCGGACCGGTGGTGGACACCACGGCGCCCTCCACGCCCACGGGCCTCACCGCGCCGTCGAAGACGGACACGTCCGTGTCGCTGGCCTGGACGGCCTCCACGGACAACGTGGGCGTCACGGGCTACCTCGTGTTCCGCAATGGCACCCAGGTGGGCACGCCCACGGGCACGGCGTTCACGGACACCGGGCTGTCCAGCAACGTCGCCTACAGCTACACCGTGAAGGCGAAGGACGCGGCGGGCAACACGTCCGCGGCGAGCACCGCGCTCTCCGTCACCACCAGCACGGGCAGCACCGCGACCGTCTATTACAAGAAGGGCTTCACCACGCCGTACATGCACTCCCGCCCGGCGGGCGGCACGTGGACGGTGACGCCCGGCACGGCCATGCCCAACGCGGAGGTGGCCGGCTACGCGAAGCTCACCGTCAGCCTGGGCAGCGCCACGCAGTTGGAGGCCGTCTTCAACAACGGCAGCGGCACGTGGGACAACAACGGCGGGCTCAACTACTTCCTGCCCGAGGGCACCTCCACGTTCACCGCGGGCGTCATCACCGCGGGCGCCCCCTCCACCGACACCACCGCCCCGAGCGTCCCCACGGGCCTTACGTCCCCGTCCAAGACGGCCACGACGGTGAGCCTGACGTGGACGGCCTCCACGGACTCAAGCGGCATCGCGGGCTACGACGTGTACCGCAATGGCACGCTGGTGGGTTCGCCCGCCTCCACGGCGTACACCGACACGGGCCTCACCCTGGGCACCGCCTACAGCTACACGGTGCGCGCCCGGGACAATGCCGGCAACGCGTCCGCGCAAGGCAGCGCCCTGAGCGTCACCACCGCGACGTCCGGGGCCGCCGTCACCTTCCGCTCGACGGCGAGCACCGTGCAGGGACAGAACGTCTACGTGGTGGGCAGCCTCGCCGCGCTGGGAAGCTGGAGTCCGGCGGCGGCCATCCTGCTCTCACCGGCCAACTACCCGACGTGGGACGCGACGGTGGGCCTGCCCGGCTCCACCGCCTTTGAATACAAGTACATCAAGAAGGACGCTGCCGGGAACGTCGTCTGGGAGAGCGGCGCCAACCGCGCCTCCACCACGCCCGCCAGCGGCACCGTGACGCTCAACGACACGTGGCGCTAGCCCCGTAGCGCGTCACCCAAGCAAAGAGCCCCCGCGTGCCTTCACGAGGCGCGGGGGCTCTTCACTTCAGGCGTTCGGCTTTGTCGCGCCGACTACTCCGTGATGAGGTCGGTGTACTCGCTGCCGCTGATGGAGTTCCTCCACTTGGAGGAGAAGCCCAGCGCGTGCTGCGGATCCACCACGTGCGGCGCGGCCTCCCTCGCCACGTCCAGGCGGGTGATCTCATTGGGGAACAGGTCCAACACCATGCCGAACTGCGCCGCCGTCAGGTAGACGCGCTTGAGCATCTTGCCCGCCTTCTCCTCGCGGACGATCTCGTTCGGCTCGCTCTTGAGCGACTGGTAGAAGCCGCGCCAGGTGCTGGCGTCCATCGGGAACTGTCCGTCCCGCCGTGTGTTGCAGCCTTCGTCCGTCCCCGTGCCACAGTCGCGGGAGCCGTGCGAGGGCGCACGCTCGCGCTCACGCTCACGGACAGGAGCCACGTACTCCGTGTTCGTCTCCGTCCGGGTCTCCGTGCGCGTCTCGGTCGTCGTCATGCCTCCCGTCACGCGCACGTCCATCATCGCCCCGCCGCCACGCACCTTCACGGTGGCGCCGTCCTGGCCGTCCTGCCCCGACGCCTTCACCTGGATGCGCGCGGCGGGCATGTCCTGATCATCAACATCCACCTGCATGTTGATCTCCGCCCCCTGGGCGAAGCAGACGGAGGAGACGAACAGGGACGAGGCCAGCACGGCGCGGACAATCGGGTTCATGGAAGTTCCTTGAGATGGGAGCGGGCTCGCCCGACCGTCGGGCGTCATCGCCGCTGCCACCTCTCCACGGCCCCTCCGTTCATTTATTCACCAGAAGTGTACGGAACTGTTTCTTGAGGTCCGGGCCCCGGCCCAAAAGAAGACCGCCCCGACTCCGGTCCTCCAGGCCAGCAGCGGCGTGGGGCGCGAAATCGGGGCGGCGGGAGCGACACCGCTTCCCGTCAGGAGAAGCGGCCCGACGAAAGCAGGACGACGCTCAGGGGGTGGTGCCTTCGCTCACCGTGCCACCCGTGCGGCCCAGCACGTACTTCGCCAGCGCGAGCGCGTTGTTCTCGTCCACGAGGCTCGCGTAGGTGGGCATCTGCGTCCCGGGCTTGAAGGCCTCCGGGTTGCGGATCCACTTGGCCACTTCCTCCACGGGCTTGCCCTTCGCGCCCTGGAGCTTGGCCTCGTAGGCCTTGCCGGGGGCGTGGCACGTCGCGCAGCCCAGGGAGCTGAACATCTTCTCCGGGTCGTTGTTGGCGGGCTCCACCTTGGGACGGCCGCCCGCGGGAGGCGGGATCACCTTGTCGTTGGGCTTCATGGAACGGATGAAGGTGTAGAGGGCCGTCAGCTCCACGTCGTCCGCGTAGCGGTACTTGGGCATCGGCGGGCGCAGGATGTGGCCGTCCGGCGTCACACCGGACTTCATGGCGACCAGGAAGTCATCCAGGGTCCACTTGCCGATGCCGGCCGTCTCGCTGGGCGAGATGTTGGGCGACAGCAGCTTGCCCTCGCCGCCCATCGGCGTCAGGTCGAACTCGAAGCCACCGCTCAGCACCGTGTCGGGGTTCTTCATCTTCGCCTCGCTGCCGTCGAAGCCCGGCGAGTGGCAGAAGACGCAGTCGTAGACGCTGGCCGCCAGATAGCGGCCGTACTCCACGGAGTCCGCCGCCTTCGCGGGCACCGGCACCTCCGCGGTGCGCGACTTGTCGTTGATGCCCATGGCGAACGAGAACACCATCCGGCCCGGGGGCGTCAGCTCCGAGCGCGGCGGCTGCGCCTTCTCCGGCGCGAAGTCCGGGTGGCCGGAGCGCATGAAGCCGATGACCGCCGCCAGGTCCTTGTCGCCCATGTTGGGGAATGGCGGCATGGGGCGGAACTTATGGTTGCGGTCGATGGAGTTGATCACCATGCGGGCGATCTCCTGATCCGTCCAGGCGCCCACGCCCTTCTCCGGATCCGACGTGATGTTCGCCGAGTAGAAGGTGCCCAGGTCTGGCGGGAAGTCGTGCATGCGCACGCCCACGGGCTTCGTGTTGCCTCCACCCGCGTGACACTCGGCACAGACGGCGCGGAAGACCTGCTCGCCGCGCGCGATGCCTTCCGGTGACGAGTCGCGCGTGATGTTGGGTAGCGCGACGTCCTCGTAGGTCTTATTCACCTTGTGGGTGGCCACGCCCATCGCGGAGCCGGCACCAATCAGGACGAGGACGACTAGGACTCCTACGGCCAGCAGGATCTTCTTCATCATGGGGAACGTTGCTCCGTACGGCGTGGATTCAGCACTCCGCCCTCTCCGGTGAAGGAGAGGGCGAAGCGGGAGGCGTTGGGGGTGGAACGGACGGCGACTACTGCCCGGGGACGCAGGTGCTGGGCGGGGGAATGTTCGGCTGATCCAGGGGCACCGCGTCCGCGAGTTGGAGACCCGCGAAGGTGACGACACCCGGCGTCGGAGGAAGCACGATCGGATCCGTCTTCCAGGGCCGGTTCTCCACGGTGCTCGTGGTCGGATCCTTCACCGTGTAGACCACGGGCACCGGAGGCCCCATCAGGGGCGGGTGGACGATGGCGACGATGCCCACGCTGCTCACGGTGGCCGCCGGAGCGCCCGGAGGGGTCGGGGCGATGAAGAAGCCGCGCGTGGACTGGAAGGGCGCCAGGGGAGGCGGCAGCGCGCCCGGAGGCGCCCACTCCACCTGAAACACCCGGCCTGCGGACGCAGTCACGGTCGTGTTGTCCGCCGGCACGCGGAAGACGGGGAAGCCCGGCCGGTACAGCCAGAAGACCGTCACGCCGGCGTAGCGCGCCGGGTTGAGCAGGTCCTGCACCGTCACGGCCGTGCCCTCGGTGCTCAGGTACTTCGCCACGGCCTCCAGGATGCCCTTGTCGCTGACCTGGATGGCTTCCAGGCCCACGCACGCGCTGTGGCCCGTGACGACCGGACGCGCGGCCGCGGTGGGCACGTAGTTGCCCACGGGCACCGGGGGCAGCGGGAACGGCGTGGGCGCGTCGTTGGCCAGCGCGCCCTCCCCCAGCGACAGCATGAGGTAGATGGGCGGCACGTAGGTGGCGGGGTCCGCCGGAGGCACCTTGGGCCAGGGCCGCGTGGGCACCTTTTCGATGGTCCACAGGCCGGCCGCGCTGGCCATCACCGGCGGCGGCGGCGCGGGCGGCGCGGGCGGCTGCTTCGTGAAGTCCGGCACCGTGTCCAGCACCGTCACCAGCGAGTTGCGCACCGTCGAGCGCTGGAACAGCGGGCTGAACTCCGCGTACAGCGGCGGCAGCGGGCACTGCTTGCGGCCGTTGACCACCGGCCCGTACAGCTCCGAGCAGGTCGCCAGGTTGATGAAGTACGCCTCCGGGTCGACCGTGAAGCCGGTCAGCCGGGTGGTGAGGCCCGCCGGCTCGCGGTTCACGTAGACGGGACGCGGGACGAAGGTCGACGACGCGGGCGTGCCGGACTCCTGGCAGCCGACGCCCAACAGGCTCACACCGAGGAGCGTTCCAACGAAGAGGGACTTGTGCATGGCTCGTCGCATCCCCTACTTCGCGGGGAGGATGTGGCTGGAGGGAAGCTGCTCGCCGCCGTGGCACGTCTGCGCGCAGTTGCCGAACTTGTTCACGGCGCCGCGCTGCTTGAAGGCGGTCTGGAAGAATTCATCGCCGTGCTGCGACAGGTGGCACGAACCGCACAGGGACAGGCTGGGGCGCTCGGTGCTCTTGCGCGTCAGGTGGCAGACGGTGCAGTCGGCCCGGTCCGCCGGGTAGCGCGGCGAGTTCATGTGGATGCGGTGCACCATCTCCTGGGTGCGGCCCACCGTGTCGGTGTCGTAGTGGTGGCACACCTTGCAGCTCTCGATGTGGTCCACCGACAGGCCGTGGCGCAGGTTGTCCAGCGAGTTCACGCCGCGGTGGCAGATCTGGCAGTTGCCCACGTTGCCCGGGTACGTCGTCGCCTCGTCCTGACCCACCTGGAAGAAGAACGGCGACAGCTTGGCGACGCGCTCCCCCATGGCGGCGCGGTTGAACTTCACCAGCGCCACGTAGGTGCCCGGCTTCGCGTCCGCGGGCAGGGAGAAGGTCTGGCGCGTGGGCCACTTGAAGTCCGCGAGGCCCGGCGTCAGGCCCGTCAACGTCGCGTCATCGATGAAGGCGAACGGGAAGGGACGGGCCAGGAACTGCGGCTTGTCGCTCGGGTCGCCCAGCACCTTGAAGTCCTGGATGGGGCCGGCGATGGCCACGTTCGGGATGGAGTCGTTCTCCGTGACGGTGGCGATGACGCTGGGCACGAAGGTGATCAGTCCGTTGGACTGGTTGTTGATCATCTCCCGCGCGCTGGGCAGCAGCTCCGGCGTGTGCAGGTGGTTGCCCGCGTTGTCGCGCAGGTCGACGTAGACGCTCACGTCCTCGCCGGGCTTGTAGAAGCTGCCCTCGGTGGGGGGCGAGAACGTCAGCCGCGAATCCAGGCCCGGGCTGCACTGCACGGGCTGGCCGGCGTCGTCGGTGCAGGTGGAGGGACGGTCTTCCGGGAGCACGTAGGTGACGGGGAAGAAGAACGGCTTGTTGGGCAGCTGGCTCCAGGTCGCCCGGAGCGCGCCGGGACCCGACAGGCGCGGCACGCGCAGCACCTTGAAGGGGTTGGTGCTGCCCACCATGTCCACGCGCGCGATGGTGCGGAACGTGGGGGGCTGCGCCAGACCGCCCGCGAGGCCCGTCACGGTGCCGGGGTCCTTGTCACCGGGGAAGCGCGGCGGCTTCAGGTTCTCCGAGCGCCACGAGAAGCGCGAGTGGCCCGCGTAGGGCGAGGACGCGAGCAGCTCCGAGCGCAGGTAGGTCTGGCTGGCGCGGGGCGTGCCCGCCTCGTCCAGCACCTCCACGGTGATGGTGTCATCCGTCACCTTCTGCCAGTTCGCGTTGCCGAAGAGCACCTCGCGCGTCCAGCACTCCTCCACGACGCCGGCGAGGCTGTAGAAGCTCCACTCGTCCTGGCCCTGGCTGACGTTGCTCCAGTCCAGGCCGGAGAACGCCGTCTGGGTCTTGATCCACGACAGGGCGGCGCTCAGGTCCGTGGGGTTGGTGTGCTGGTTGACCACCGTCTCCGAAACGGAGAACTGGTTCAGGAAGTACTGGGTGTCCGCCAGGATCTGCATCGTGCCCGTGGGCGGCGACAGCATCAGCGGATCCTGCCCGAGCGGCGTGATGCAGACGTCCGGGTACGGAATGACCGTGCCGTCCGGCCGCACATTGGGCGTCCCGTTCTTCGCGGCCATCTGGCCGTTGGGAAGAAAGGCGCAGCCGTTGATGTACTGGAGGCTCAGCCGGACCGCGCCGGAGTTGAGACCTTGATAGGGGTCGAATCGTTTGGCGCCGCGGCCGGTGGTGGAGCCCTCGTCGTCAGTGACCTTGAGGAGGTTGCACGACAGCAGGGGCACCAGGAGGGCGCACCACGCGCTCTTGAGCAGGATTGAGCGGATCATGGAAGACGAGGCCGGGATCAAACAGGGGGGAGAAGGAACCAGGTGTTCTCTCGCGCGGGCCCACACGTCCCAGCTCCCCCAACGCCCCTCGCACTTCGCGGCGCGAAGTCGTGAAGCGCAGGGAAAGGTCGGGAGGAGAACACCTCATCGGACCGAACTGACCACATTATGAGAGTCCGCGCAATTCGCGGACCACCGGTCGTGCCGGGTAGGACTACAGGAGGAAGCCGGCCGACAGCAGCAGCGAGAACACCAGCCCGAGTCCCGCCGTCTTGCCCAGGTGCGGATTGAGCGCGCTGCCGTCCTCCTTCCAGATGGCGCGGATCTCCTTCGCCGCCAGGGGCAGTCCCCCCAGGGTGAGCAGCCAACCTGAGCGGTGCTCGGGGAGCAGCAGCCAGGCCAGGACGGGGATGAGGAACGCGCCGGCCACCGCCACCGTGTACTCCCACTGCCCGAAGCGGCGGCCGAACCTCACGACGAGGGTGTTCTTGCCCACGACCTTGTCCGTGTCGCGATCCCGCAGGTTGTTCACCGCCAGGATGCCCGCGGCGATGAGGCCCATGGACAGCCCCGCCAGCATCACCTCCTGGGTGACGTGGTGGGAGAGCACGACGTAGCTGCCGCACACCCCCGACAGGCCGAAGATGAGCAGCACCAGCATGTCCCCCAGGCCCAGGTAGCCCAGCGGCACGGGGCCCGCCGAATAGAAGACCGCGCCCGCCAGGCAGAAGGCCCCGCCCACGAACACCGGCCAGCTTCCCTCCTGGGTCAGGAACAGCAGGGACAGGAAGGAGCCGGTGAACGCCAGGGCCGCGGCGCTCGCGACCTGGCGCGCGCTCAGCCAGCCCTTCTGCGTCACCCGCGCGGGGCCCAGCCGCTCCGCCGTGTCGGCGCCCCGTTCGAAGTCCGAGTAGTCGTTCACCAGGTTGCTGACGATCTGCATCAGCACGAAGCCGATCAGGAACGCGAACGCCGGCACCGGCCGCCAGACTCCCTCCGACCAGGCGAAGGCCCACCCCAGCAGCGTGGGCGCGACCGAAGCGGTGAGGGTCTTGGGGCGGAGGGCCAACCACCAGACGCGGGCCAGGGACGGCGTCGCCTCCAGAAGCGCTGGCGACGACGGCTGCGAAAGCAGTGGGTTCATAGAGGGGGGAC